>SXOW01000029.1 GCA_005778315.1 Acidobacteriota bacterium | reverse complement strand
TGTTGAGGAGGACGCGCGGCTGCAGCGGACCGGACTGGCCGTTGGGTTCCTGCTGTCTTGCGTGGCCTTCATGTTCGCGCTGGCCGTGCTCGCGCAGCTGGCGCGGGATGACCTGCAGGATGATGCGGCGACCGGAGCGTTGGTGTTGCTCGGGGCCTATCCGTTCGCCGTGTTCTACGGTGCGGTCTACACCGAGTCGCTATATCTGCTGGTAACGGTCACTACCATCTACTGTTTTCGTCACCGATGGTTCTGGCGGGCGGCCGTATGCGGCATCGTGGTGGGGTTGGTCCGACCGAATGGTTTCGTTCTTGCGGTACCGCTGGCACTGGCGGCCGCGACCGCATTCGTGCCGTGGCTGGGCTGGGGGCGACCGGTGTTCGTGGACGACCGCGAGTCCACGCGGGGTACCGCGAAGCGGCAGCGGGACCGGTATGTGGCGATGGCGGTGGCAGTGGCACCCTTGGTGGGTATGTTGGCCCACTCACTGTTGCTCTCTCGAATCACGGGGGAACCGCTGGCCTGGTTGGACGGCCAATCCGCCTGGGGAAGGGACGCGACGGGCGTGGGCGCGATCGTGCACGACCATTGGTCCTATCTCCGGGAACACGGTCCCGGCGGCTACGCGCTCGGCCGGCCATATGACGTACTCAACCTGCTGCCGACGGTGCTCGCGTTGGCGCTGGTGTGGCCAGTCACCCGGCGGTTCGGAGTCCTCTATGGCAGCTTCCTCGTGGTCAGCCTGGTGCCGCCATTGCTGTCTGGTGGGTTGGAGTCCATGGGGCGCTACACGGCCGTGCTGTTTCCACTGTTTCTGTACCTGGCCGCGGTCGCGTCCAGTACGCAACGCGCCGCGACCGCGTCCGTGTTTGGCGTGCTCCAGGGTCTCGTCGCGGTGCTGTTTTTTACCTGGCGCGACATCTTCTGACCCTGCGATCGGGTGGCAACCACCGCCGGATCTTCCCGGCGGCGACGGTGTTGCGCCCGAGGGGCGTCGGGGGATACTTTCATCCGGGTACGCTAACTTCTCACCATGTGAGATCCGCACAGAAAGGTCGTTCATGGCGAATCGTGCCCGCGTCGTCATGACGCTGGTCGCCATCTGCTGGGCGGTGGCTGACGTGCCTGTCGCGGCGCAGATGCGGACCGGACTTTGGCTGGAGGTGTTCGTGCAAGCCGAGGATGGCACACCGATCACCGACCTTGGGCCTGGAGACTTCCTGGTTGAACAGGGCGGCGCCCTGAGTCGAACCATCGATGCCGAACTGGTGGACTCGCCGTTACGGTTCGTCCTGCTTGTCGAAGAATCGACGCGGATCGCCGCATACCTGATCCACATCCGTAACGGGTTGTCTCAGTTTGTTGATCACCTACCCGAAGGCAGCGAAGTCGCCGTCGTGCTGTTTGCGACGAGGCCGCGGACGGTGGCCGAGGCGACGAGTGACCGCGCCGCCGTGAAGGAGGGGTTCGGACACTATTTCGCGTCGCGTGACGCGAATGCCAACGTGTTTCACGCCGTCGAGGAGACCGTCGACCGGCTCTACCGCGACTATGCGGAGAGCCCTGTCGTCGTCGTGGTGACTGGCGACGCGACCACAGATGTGCCACGACGACGCATCCAGCAGGTGGTGGAACAGCTGGCTGAAACCGGCACGACAGTGCACACGCTCGTGCTCAACACGCTGGGCGGGACGCGGTGGACCGGTGTCGCCCGGACGTTCAGCGAGTTCACCGGCGGGACGGTCGAAGAGGTGAACAGTCCGAGCTTCGCGGTGGTGCGCAAGCTGAGGGAGTTGGCCGCACTGGTCGCCGCGCGCGCTGCGGCTCGGCCGGCCCGGTACGTCGTGACATTCCAGCCGCCCGCTGATACCGATCCAGCCGCCGAGGTCGCCGTGGCGGTGCGCCGGAGCCAGGCTCGCGTGGAAGTGCGTGCGCAACTCGAGTCGCGCGGGCGCTGACGCGGGGGGACGCATCGTACCTCGCTCGCTGAAGCGCCCAAGGCCCCGGCCCCGATTTCGCGGGTCCGCCTACCCGACGAAGACGCGCATGGTCACCAAAGCGACGGCCGCGAGGAGCGCGGCCATGGGGAGCGTGACGACCCACGCGAGCACGATGTGTCGGATGGTGTGCCGGTGCGCCAGGCGGGTCACGGTGCCGATGCCGAAGAGCGCCCCACAGGAGACATGGGTCGTGGACACGGGGAGGCCGAGCGTCGAGGCGCCGATCACCAGCGCCGACGTGATGGCATTGGCGGTGAACCCCTGACCCGCGTTCATGTCTGTGACGCCGTGGGACATGGTCGCGGCGACCTGTCGGGCGCTGATGAAACCACCAGTGGCCATCACCAGGCCCACCGCCATCAGCGCGGCGCTCGGCGCGACGAGGTTGCCCACCAGCAGAAGTGCCGCGATTTTTGGGGTGTCGTTGAGGCCGCGCGCAAAGCTCACGGCACCGGCGCTCGCGTAGTGAGCGATATCCAGCAGGATTCGGGCATCGAGCCCGAGTACACGGCCGCTGTAGCGTACCCGACAGCTTGGCGAGTCACCGACACTGACCGTCGGCAACGTCACGGCCTGGAGCGCGGCGGCGTGTCCAGGCGCACCGGGCACCACCCCGACGATCGCGTCCCCGACGCACACGCACGTCTCCCGTGTGATGCCGAGGGCGCGCCGTCCCGCGCGCAGCCCGGGGTAGATGCCGCCAGACAGCGCCGCCGATACCAGGGGACTGGTTAGGAGCGGCAGGATGAACCCTGTGGCCAGCGTGACGGTGTTGATGCCAGATGCCGACGCGACGAGGCCGGCGCCCACCAGTCCACCGAGCAACGCGTGGGTGGTGGAGATTGGAAACCCCAACCGGGTCGCGAGCAGCACGGTCAGCCCTGCGGCCAGCGCCACCGCGGTCGGGAAGGCCGGGTCGGCCACGACCGCCGCCGGGACGAGCCCGTTGCCGGCGAACGCCGCCAGCATGCCCCGAGCGAACACGAGCGCCGTCAGTGACCCCAGGGCGGTGGTGACCGTGGCCCACAGGAGCGCGCGCCGATAGGAGGCCGTGCCGCTGCCCAGCAGGGTGGCCACACCCTTGTAGTTGTCGTTGGCACCGTTGGCGTACGCCAACAGCAGCCCGATGCCAAGGACGGCGGTGATCGTCATCGGTTTCCGCGCGTTCGGCCGCGCCGCATCGACCCGTCATGAGAAAGGGTCGGAGAACCTGGGGTCGGTGAGAAACGCGTCATCCGTGAGGCTGCCAAGAAACGCAACAAGGGCCTCGATCTCCTGCTCCGTCAACTCCAAACGGACTGGCCGAACCGGGCCGCCCGTCACGGCCAGGCGGCGGTCCATCAGCGTCAGGTCGAGGAACGGGTTGGCTTCGACCTTCGTATTGTAGTGGTCAACGACCTCGCGCAGCGTGGCAAACCGTCCGTCGTGCATGTACGGCGCGCGCACCGCCACGTTGCGGAGCGAGGGTGCTTTGAACCGTCCGTCGACGGCGCCCTGGTCACCGCCTCCCCGTGGGTCATAGTCAGGCAGACCGATGTTCCGGGGCGACCGGCTGATCTGCGCGTCGGTGATGTGGCACCCGCCGCAGCCGGCGCCGCGCGCGTCCTGGCCGGGAACCGTGACGAACAGCTGGTGGCCGAGGCGGGACAACTCGGGCAACTGCGCGGCGAAGGCGCTGGAGCCCGGTGCGCCGGCGGCTCGTGCCCGGTCGTACGGTGCTTGATACGAGACGAGCGCGCGGACGAACTGCGCGAGCGCCCGGGCCACGCCGTCGGCCGTCACGGTCGGGACGCCGAAGGCCTGTTCGAACAGGCCGGGATAGTAGTCGACCGCCGCGAGCTTCGTCTCCAAGCCGGGCAGTGACATGCCCATCTCGACGGAGTCCTGAATAGGCGCCAGCACCAGCGCCTCGAGTGTCTCGGCCCGCTCATCCCAGAAGAATCGGCCCCGCGCGTAGTACCGCGCGTTGGTCAGGCTCATCGAGTGGCGGCGCGTGAGCTGACCATCGAAGCCGATGCTGTGCCGGCGGGGGTCCGAGAATCCGTGGCGCTGCTGATGGCAGGTGCCACACGACACCGAGTCGTTCGCCGACAGCCGGGTGTCATAGAACAGGACCCGCCCGAGGGTCGCTCCCGCGTCAGTGGTGGGATTGTCGCTGGGTGTGTTGTCAGCGGCTGCGATGCTCTCCGGACCGTCTGGTTCGGTGAAGTGGCGTGGCAGCAGGGTGTCGTCGTATCGGTAGGGAGGGTCCGGCAGGACCGGCAAGGGCCGGCGTTTCGGAACCGCGGGCTGAGACGCGGCGGTCGCGGCGGCGACCGCGATCGCGCAGACCCACGACGGCCACGCCACCCAGGTTCGGTTCACCCGAGACACTGTACCGCGGTTCCCGCGCAACAAGGCGCGTCTTCGCCGTCCACCGGGTGATACAATTTGGCCGTTCCGACCGGTTTTCTTGTGGAGGGTGTATGCGGCGCAGAGCTGGCTTGGCCGTCGTGACGCTCGTGGCGGTCGGCGTGACCGGCGCGACCAGCGCGACCAATGAGGCGCGGCAACCGCGAGCCGAGATTCACGGTATCGAGCAGGTTGGCGACAACCTGTATCTCCTCAGCAACCCCCCGCCCCCGGCGCCGCAGACCATGCTGACCGGCGGCAACACCGTCGCGTTCGTGACCACATACGGCGTAGTCCTGGTCGATACGAAGCTCGAAGGCTACGGTCAGGACATTCTGGACCTAGTGGCCACCGTGACCGACAAACCGGTCACGACCATCATCAACACGCACACACACTACGACCACACCGGCAGCAACACCGAGTTCCCGGACACGGTTGAGTTCGTGGCCCACGAGAACACGCGGGCCCAGATGGCACAGGCGACCTGCGTCCCGGTGACGAACTGCGACGCGTTCAAGGGGGCGAACGCCAAGTACTTGCCCACCACCACCTTCTCGGGCCGCAAGTCGCTGTTCGATGGGGATGATCGCATCGACCTGTATCACTTTGGTCGTGGACACACCGACGGCGATACGTTCGTCGTGTTCCGGAACGCGCGCACCGTTCATACCGGCGACATGTTCCAGCGCCTGGGGCTGCCCTTCATCGACGTCGCCAACGGCAACGGCAGCGCCGTCGAGTTCGGGTCGACTCTCATGCGTGCCGTTGACGGTCTCAAGAACGTCGACACGGTGATCGCCGGGCACCATACGGTGACCGTGCCCTGGAGCACGTTCGTCAACTTCAGCGGGTTCTTCAACCACGTGCTCAGGACAGCGCAGCAGGGCATGGCGTCGGGCCAGACGGTCGAGCAGGTGGTTGACGCCTACGTCAAGCCGGACGAATACAGCGACTTGCAGGCGCCAGCGCAGGCCCTGACGACGCTCGTGCAGAACATCTACAACGAAAGCCGGTAGCGACTCGATGTCGCGCCGCAGGGAGACTCAGATGCAGAAGCGAATCATCTCGGTGCTCGGAGCCGTGGCGGGTGGGCTCATGCTCCTGCCCGCGTCTGGCGCGGGCCAGGACGGCCCGGGGAAGACGGCCTGGGGCGACCCGGATCTCCAGGGGACCTGGTCGTATGCTTCGTTGACTCCGCTCCAACGACCAACGTCGATGGCCGAGAAGGAGTTCTTTACCGAGGAGGAGGCGGCGCAGCGGAACTACGCGGTGACGCTCGACCAGCCGGACCCGCCTGGCAGCGTAGGCGCCTATAACGCGCTGTGGTTCGATCGGGGCGAGGTGGGTTCGGACTTGCGGACCTCGCTCATCGTGGATCCCGCCGACGGTCGGTTGCCGATGACGGCTGAGACGCGGCGCCGACAGGCCGAGCAGGAGGAGTATGCCGCCGCACACCCGGCAGACTCCTGGGTGGATCGCACCAACTGGGACCGCTGTATCACGTACCACGGCGTGCCGCCGATCTCGACCGGGTACAACAACTCCTACCAGATCTTGCAGACACCGACCCATGTCGCCATCCGGGTCGAGAACATCCACGACGTGCGCATCATTCCCCTCGATGGGCGGCCGCACCTCAACGACCGCATCCGCCAGTGGAACGGTGACTCGCGCGCGCACTGGGAGGGCGACACCCTCGTGGTGGAGACCGCGAACTTCAGCGACCAGACGGTGCATCGGTTCCCGTCGTCCCGTCACACCAAGGCGGTGGAGCGCTATCGTCGGGTCAGCGACGACCTCATCGAAACGCAATTCACCGTCGAGGACGCCACCGTCTATACGGCGCCCTGGACCGCGGTGCGTCCGATGCCCCGGCTCGACGACTACATCATCTATGAGTACGCGTGCCACGAGGGCAATTACGCGATGTCGAACATCCTGATGTCGGAGCGTTCGGCGGAGAAGTAACCTGCGCAACCGGGTGTGGGCGTCACACGCGTGGCGCGCAGGTACCGTCGCGCTGGCGGTAGGTTTCTCCAGCGCCGGCGGGCCACCGTTGGGGGTGGGCCTGGTAGCCGGGCAGGCGCCTCAGGAACGGGACCAGCGGCTCTATCCGGCCTTGCAGCGGGAACCTGGCGACCCGGAAGTCGTCGCCCGGGGGCAGGCGGTGTACGGCATCAGCTGCCGCGCCTGTCACGGGCAAGACCTGCGGGGCGGTGATCTCGGAGGCCCGAATCTCCTGCGCTCTCAGCTCGTCCTGAAGGACGACGGGGGCGACCTCATGGGCCCCGTGATCCGCGACGGCCAAACCGGAGTGGGTGGTTCGAGCATGCCGCCCCAGAACCTTCTACCTGACGACGTGGCTGCCGTGGTCGAGTACATCCACGACGTGCTGGGTACCGCCTCTCGACAGGGCGGGCCGCCACCCGGAGAGGAAGTCGAACTCGACATCCTGGTCGGCGATGCGACCGCAGGTCAGACCTACTTCGCCAACCGGTGTGCCTCGTGCCACTCCCCGACTGGCGATCTCGAAGGTATCGGGGCCCGGATTTCGCGGCCGCAGGAGCTACAGAACACCTGGGTGCGTGGTGGAGCGCAGAACGCTGAGCCACCGCCGGTCACCGTCACCGTCACGCATCCGTCGGGTGAGCGTGTCACCGGCACGCTGGAGCGGCTCAACGACTTTCTCGTCGTCTTGACCGAGGCTGATGGTCGACACCGCTCGTTCAGCCGTCGCGGTGATACGCCACGCGTCGAGGTGGACGACCCGATGAGCGCGCATCGAGAGATGCTCCCTCTCTACGGTGACACCGACATTCACAACGTGACGGCGTATCTGGTGACGTTGCAATGACCGCCATGCGCACGATGCTGTCCGCGAGTCGTCGTCCGGAAGTCGCCCCGGCCAGACGGGTCCTGCTGGCCCTGGTCGCGGTGACGCTTCTCGGCCCGGCGCCGTCAATGGCGCAAGAGGGGGGCCTCGACCCCTCCGATCTGCTGGCGCCACTTGGGGAGTCCTGGCCGACCTACTCGGGAGACTACAGCGGTCGCCGGTACAGCCGGCTCGACCAGGTCACCACGGACAACGTGCAACGGTTGAGCTTGGCGTGGACGAGAACCCTGGATTCCGGCATGCCGGAACTCCAGGGGAACAACGCGCCCACGTTCATCGGTGGGGAAGGGACCGGTGACTTCACCATCGGCTCCCAGAGCATCAAGGGATCCATTCTCCAGGTAGGCGATCTCCTGTATGTCACGGCGCCGGATCACGTGTGGGCGCTGGACGTGCGCGACGGGGGTGAGCGCTGGCACTACTTCTGGAAGACACGGGGCGGGCCGCACATCGGTAACCGCGGTGTTGCCGTCTGGCGCGACTCCGTGATCTTCGAGACCGTCGACAACTATCTGGTGTCGCTGAACGCCAAGACCGGCGAAGAACACTGGCATACGGAGATTGCGAGCTTCGAAGAGCAGTACTTCTCGACGATGGCGCCCATCGTGGTGGGCGACCATCTGTTGGTCGGCACTGGGAACGACCTCGACGCGCCAGGCTTCCTGCAGTCGTTTGACCCGGCCACCGGCGACCTGCAGTGGAAGTTCTACACGGTCCCGATGAGCGAAACGGACCCTGGCATCGAGACCTGGCCAAGTCTTGACGCCGCCAGGCACGGCGGTGGACAGGTGTGGGTGCCCGGGTCCTACGATCCCGAGACCAACTACTACATCTTCGGCACCGGCAATCCCACGCCCGGATACACCGGGGTGGCTCGGCGCGGGGACAACCTGTTTACCTGCACCCTGATTGCGGTCGACGTCGACACCGGCGAGATGGCGTGGTATTTCCAGACGTCGCCGCACGACACACACGACTGGGATTCGGCCCAGACGCCGATCTTGATTGACGGGATCATCGACGGGGTTCCGCGGAAGCTGGTGTCGACCGCCGCGCGCAACGGCTATTTCTTCACCATCGACCGCGTGACGGGCCAGAACGTCGTGACGACACGCTACGGCGCGACGTCGAACTGGGCCAGCCACATCCGGGAGAACGGCTCGCCGAATCCGCATCCGGCGAAGGAAGCGATCATCCCGGGCTCGCTCGTCTCACCGGTGGAGGGGGGTGTGGCCAACTGGCAGCCGCCCGCGTTCAGCCCAGACACCGGCTTGTTCTACACCCAGGAGAACAACGGATTCAATTTGCTGTATCTCACCGACCCGGACCCACGAGGTTCGATGGGGCTGGGCGGAAAAGATCGCATCACCGTCGGATCCGGGGGCAATGCGTTGTCGGCCATCGACTATCGCACGGGTGAAACGACCTGGCGCCACGAGTGGCCCGTCGGCGGTGGCGGCGGCGCCGGGGTGTTGACGACGGCTGGCGGGCTGGTCTTTACGGGCGACGGCAGCGGCAATTTTGTTGCGTTCGACGCCGCCGACGGCGAGCTGTTGTGGCACACTCGCATCGGCAACGTCTCGAACGCGCCGCAAACCTATCTCATTGACGGCCGACAGCACGTGCTCGTGGCCGCTGGTCAGCAGCTGTTCGCCTTCCTGATGTACTGACCGCCCGCCAACGCCTTCTGGACGCTTGGTCTACGGGCCGAATCGTCTACGAGTCCACCCCCAGCGCGCGTCCCAGCGCGCGAGCTGCCGGCGCGTTCACGAGGTCGAACGTCGGGTGACCGTCGAGCGCCGTTTCGATCAAACGCCGTGCTTCAGGGACGTTGCCGAGCGCATGGTGGATCGCCGCGGCGTGATACAGGATCCGCCGGTCCTGCGTCCCGGTCCGCAACGCTCGCGCCGCCGCCGCCGCAGCGTCCTCAAACCGACCAGCCCGGTAGTACGCCCACGCCAAAGCGTCTTCCGTCTGGATATCGCGACGGTTGGCGGCAGCGCGCTCCGCCAGTGCGACCGCCTCGTCGGTCTTGAGGTCGCGGTCCGCCAGCAGACGGGCCAGGGCCGCCGGCTGCGGCTCTTCCAGTGCCCACCCGTCGCGCTCGAGTCGCTCTGCGTCGTGGTAGAACCGCGCGGCTTGCTCCGCATCTCCGAGCGCGCCGTGCAGGTCGCCGACCTGCGCCGCCAACTCCGGACCTGGGCGTGCGGTGTACAGCTCGTTGGCGAGGCCAAGCGCGTCCGAGAGTCGTCCGCGGGCGACGGTCACGCGAAGCTGCCCCGCGGCGGCATACGGGTGTCCTGGGAATGTGAACTCGGCGTGGGCGAACGCCTGGTCCGCGTCGTCCAGCCGACCCATTTCCACATACAGATGTCCGAGTTGTGCGAGATGCCACGCCAACGACTCGGGGTCATGCGGGCTCGTGGCCTCGGTGGCCATCTGCATCGCGTTCAGCGCGGCCTCCCGGTCGCCGGACAATTCGAAGCTGTGGGACATGCGCGCGTAGGCCTGGGCGCTGGGCCGTATCGCCATCATCGCGTCGTAGGCGGCCTGCGCCTCCTGGTAGTTTCCCAGCTCCAGGTGGGCGTCTCCCAACGCGCCATAGTTCATCGCGTCTTTCGGGTTCTGGTCGCGGGCTCGACTCGCCTCCACGATGACGTCCTGAAAGCGGTGTTGCGAGAGGAGTACGGCGGCGAGCATCCGTTGATTCTGGTAATCGCCCGGGCCT
Organism: Acidobacteriota bacterium; assembly: GCA_005778315.1. Taxonomy (GTDB): domain Bacteria; phylum Acidobacteriota; class Vicinamibacteria; order Vicinamibacterales; family UBA8438; genus UBA8438. The sequence continues at coordinate 194 of SXOW01000029.1, read as the reverse complement.
CGGCTCAGGGCGTCGCGCACGACCTGTTCCGCCTCTGTGGCCAGCGCCGGCTCCGCATCGACACGGGCCAGCCGCAACAACACTTCCGCTAGTGCGACGCTGGCTCCCGGCTCGCCCGGGTCGGTGGCGAGCGCGGCCCGGAGCGACGACGCGCTCCGGGCCAGCTCGCTTCGCGACGCCGACGGTCCGCCAGG
>SXOW01000302.1 GCA_005778315.1 Acidobacteriota bacterium | reverse complement strand
GGACGGTGACGCACGCGGCGGCGCCGCGCTGTCGGTGGTGTCGGTGGTCGGCGTGCCGGTGTCGTTCATCGGTGACGGCGAACGGCTCCAGGATTTGCAGCCGTTTCACCCGGATCGGTTCGTGTCGCGCCTTCTGGGGATGGGCGACGTGCTCTCGCTGGTGGAGAAGGCGGAGCGGGTGGTGACTCGGGAGGAGGCCACCCGGCTGGAGAGCAAGATTCGTGGCAACGACTTCACGTTGCAGGACATGCGGGACCAGTTACAGACCGTCAGCAAGATGGGCCCGCTCGACCGACTGATGGAGATGATCCCCGGCATGGGACAGATGGCGTCACAGAGACCGGCCGACGTTGACCCGAAGGCCTTGTCCCAGACAATGGCCATGATCGACTCCATGACGCCGCGCGAGCGCGCCCACTATCAGCTGATCGACGGCAGCCGTCGCCGCCGTATCGCGCTGGGAAGCGGCACGTCAGTGCAGGACGTGAATCGGTTGTTGAAACAGTTCATGGACATGCGTCGGATGCTGCGGGCCGTTGGCGGGGCATCCGGGTCGCGAAAGAAGAAGGGCGGCCGCCGTCGGGCGATGCCGGTCGGCCCGCGTTTTCCGGTGAGATAGTGAACCAGGAGTGAGGAGTTGAGACAGGCATGTTGACCATTCGATTGAGTCGAGTTGGCACCACCAAGCGGCCGTTCTACCGGGTCCTCGTGGTGGAATCGAGCGCACCGCGCGACGGCCGGTTCGTGGAATTATTGGGGCACTACAACCCCCGAACCGAACCGGAAGTACTCGACGTCGACCACGCACGCGTGAGCCACTGGGTGACCAACGGCGCGCGACCCTCGGATACGGTCCGTACGCTGCTCGCGCGCCACCCAGCCCCGCTCCAGGGAGACACGTCGGCTGAAGCGGACCGGGCGGTTGTGGCTCACACGCCGGCCAAGCGCGCCGCCGAGACGCAGGCGGCAACGTGAGTCGCGCGCGCGATGTGGTGGAGGTCGTCGGTCGCGCATTGGCCGATCGTGCCGACGACGTGTCGGTGACCGAGCGGGAGGACGGCGGGGAACTCCACATCGAATTGTCCACCGCTGGCCACGATCTCGGTCGGATGATCGGTCGTCAGGGCCGCACAGCGACGTCAATCCGGACGCTGGCCGAATTGGCCCAGGCGCCGGACGAGCGTCGGGTGACCGTAGATTTTGTCGACGAGTGACACGTGGCGCTGGACTGGGACGGGATGGTGTCGGTTGGGCGAATCGCTCGGGCGCATGGCAACCGGGGTCGGGTGATCATTGACCCGGATACCGACTTCCCTGACGAGCGCTTTTGCCCAGGCAGCACCGTGTATGTGCGACGTGGCAGCGATGTCGAGCGGTTGTCTATCCGTGACGTGCGGTTTCACAAGGGACGTCCGATCGTGGGCTTGGACGAGGTCAGTTCCATGAACGAGGCTGAGGCGCTGGCGTCGGCCGATCTGCGGATTCCCGCGGAGACGCGCGGCTCGTTGCCGGCTGATTCCTACTACCACGACGAGCTGATCGGATGTGAGGTCGAAACGGTGCAAGGCGTCGCCGTGGGAACGGTCAGCGCCGTCGAGGGGAGCGCTGGGACGCATCGTCTGATCCTGCGAGACGGACACGGAGAGATCCACGTGCCGCTGGTCGACGCGATCTGTGTCAATGTCGACCCGGCCGCCAAGGTCATTGTGATTGACCCGCCCGATGGGCTGCTGGCACTGAATCCGTCATCGACGGCGAGGAGGGCTGACTGAGGTTTGACGTCGTCACGATCTTTCCGCACATGGTCGAGGCGGTGCTGGGCGAGGGAGTGTTGGGTCGCGCATCGGGGCGAGGCCTGGTGACGCTGGGGGTGCATGACCTGCGTGATTACACGCACGACCGGCATCGCACCGTCGACGACGTGCCATACGGTGGCGGGCCAGGGATGGTGCTGAAAGCGGAGCCGTTCGGGCAGGCGTGCCAGGCCATCGAACGTGCGCACGGCGTTCCGGCGGCGGTGGTATTGATGTCACCGCAGGGGAAGCGCTTCGATCATGCGGAGGCGGTTCGGTTGAGCCGCCTGCACCATGTCGTGCTGCTGTGCGGTCGATACGAAGGCGTGGACGAACGGGTACGGGAGCAACTCGTCACTGATGAAATCTCCATCGGTGACTACGTGTTGAACGGCGGTGAGTTGCCGGCTGCGGTTGTCGTGGAGGCCGTGGCTCGTCTCCTGCCTGGGGTCGTGGGAGACGCAGAGTCGGTGAGTCAGGACTCGTTTGCCAGAGGCCTCCTGGACTACCCAGACTATACGCGGCCGGCCTCCTGGCGTGGGCATGATGTGCCGGATGTGCTGCTGTCCGGGCACCATGGAGAGATTCGCGCGTGGCGAACACGGCAGTCGGTGCGTCGAACACGCGAGCGGCGTCCAGATCTTTTGCGACATGCGGCACTGGACGACCAGGAGCGCGCGGCGTTGGACGAGTTGGAAGACGAGTAACGTAACGGAAATGGTCAAGTGACAACGATGAATGCCATTGAATCGATAGAGCAAGCGCAGCAGCTGGAACGCCCGGACCTTCGGCCGGGGGTGACCGTACGGGTTCACGCCAAGATCCGTGAGGGAGAGAAAGATCGCATCCAGGTGTTCGAGGGTGTGGTCATCGGTCTCAAACGGGCAGGCGTGCGGAGTACATTCACGGTCCGCAAGATCTCGTTCGGTCAGGGGGTCGAGCGGATTTTTCCGCTGCATTCCCCTTCCATCGACAAGATCGAGATCGGTCGCGCGGCCCGGGTGCGGCGCGCCAAGCTGTATTTCCTCCGGAAGTTGCGTGGGCGCGCGGCTCGGCTTCGCGAGAAGCGTCGGCCAACGGCGGTGTGAGAGCGCCGGGCCGACCGAACCGCGCCCGGCGGGGCTCGGCTCGCCGCACTACCGAGAACGAGTTGCGGCGGCTCGGGTTCGCGCGGGTGGCCGGGGTCGACGAGGTCGGGCGCGGGGCATTGGCCGGCCCGGTCGTTGCGGCGGCCGTCGTGCTTCCCGCCGGAGATCGCCTTGTGGGTCTTCGGGACTCGAAGCTCCTGAGCCCGGCCGCGCGCGAAGGCCTCAATGAGCAGATTCTCGGCGTCTGTCTCTCGTGGGCGGTCGGTCAGCGTCACACCGACGCGATCGATCGGCTCAATATCCATCACGCGTCGCTCGCGGCGATGCACGACGCCGTGCTTGGGTTGTCGCCGCTGCCAGACTTCGTCTTGGTAGACGCCTTCCGTATTCCCCAGCTCTCCGTGCCCCAGCGCGGCATCGTGGGCGGCGATGGTCGGTGCGCCGCTATCGCAGCCGCGTCGATCGTCGCGAAGGTGTTTCGTGATCGGCTCATGCTCGACCTGCACGCAAGATATCCGCGCTACGGCTTCGATCGGCATAAGGGCTATGGCACGGCGCAGCACCTGACCGCCTTGGCCCGGTACGGCTATTCGCCGGCACACCGTCGGTCGTTTCGGCCCACATCCGTGTTTGATACGATCGGCTGACCGGGTCATGGTGGCGAGACGAGTGGATGACCCGCGGCTGAAGGAGGCGAGCCCTCGCGACAAGGGCGATCTCGGCGAGATCCTGGAGACCATGCGCGGGCGCATCTCCGAGGCACTGGGGCCTGACGGCGTTGCCGAGCAGCAGTACACGATGGGTGTGGCCTACGGGCGCTTCGGGCGATATGACGATGCGAAGGTCGCGTTGGCGGCGTCCGCGTCCGGCTCCGCACGCTATCGTTTTCCGGCGGCGGCCCTCCTCGGACGGATCTACCGTGATGAGGGCAGTACGGAAGAGGCGGTCGAGTGGTTCGAGCGTGCGGCTGAGGTCACCGCGCCGACACCTGACGAAGGATGGACGTTGCTGTATCACCTCGGGACCACGTTGGACGCGAGGGAGGAGTGGACTCGTGCGTTGGCCGTATTCCTGGAACTGAGGGGGACCGCCGGCGTCTATCGGGATGTCGAGGAGCGGGTGGCCCGGTTGACCACCACCCTGTTGGGAGGATGAGATTCATCGCCTGGGCCGGACGCTGCTGATCGTGTACTTGCTTGAGACGGGTGTGGTGTTGTTGCTTGCTCCGTGGTCCACCTTTTGGGAGCGGAACCTCCTGGTGGACACGCTGCCGGTCTTTGGGGGCGTGGCGCAGTGGGCGGCGGTCAGGGGCACGGTGTCAGGGGTCGGGGCGGTGACTATTAGCGCTGGCGCCTGGGAACTCGTGGCCTGGATGCGGGCCAGCATCCGCCGTTTTCGATTGCGGGGGCAGACCGCGCCCGACGCCGGACCGGTAGTGCCGGCGCCGAGCGAGGATACGCCGTGCACGCCCGAACGCTGAGCCGGCGCCCCATTCTGTCGCTGGTGACCGACCGTCGGCGTCTCGCAGAAGGGGGCGCGGGGCGCCTCACGCTTCCTGACTTGGTGGCTCGCGCCGTTGACGCTGGCGTCGATCTCGTTCAGATCCGCGAACGGGACCTGACCGATGCTGCTCTGCTCACGCTTGTTCGGCAGTGCGTGGCGGTGGCCGACGGGTCCGCGACCGGGGTCGTGGTGAACGAGCGAGTGGATGTGGCGCTTGCCGCGGGGGCGTCTGGGGTACACCTGCCAGGCACCGCCGTGACGGCGGCTCTGGTCCGACGCTCGACCCCCGGCGGATTTGTCATAGGCCGGTCGGTTCACAGCCTGTCCGAGGCGCTGGCCGCTGAAGCGTCTGGCGGAGTGGACTATCTGACCTTCGGCACCGTCTTTCCGTCGCGTTCGAAACCGGGTGTGGCGCCCCAAGGGGCCGCCGCGCTTGCCGCCTTGGTTCGAGCGACACGCGTGCCGGTGCTGGCGATCGGCGGTGTAACGGTCGATAACACGGGAGACGTGTTTCGCGCCGGCGCGTCCGGTGTCGCGGCGATCGATCTGTTTGCCGAGGCGGCGCTGGTCGGCGGGGGTGACGGGTTACGACACGTCGTCGATGCGGTTCGGACGTCCTATACCACGAGTCATGTCTCCGGAGAGTGACGGAAAGCCCCGCGGAGCCACCGGGGCCGGAGCGCGTCTTCGAGCCGCGCGTGAGGCGCGTCAAGTCTCGCTTCGCGAGATCTCGGCCACCACGAAGATCTCCGTCAGTGCCATCGAGGCACTGGAGCAGACCGACGTGTCGAGACTCCCGGGCGGTATCTTCACGCGGGCCTTTGTTCGTTCGTATGCGGCAGAGGTGGGGCTGGATCCCGAGGAAACGATGCGGGACTTCATGCTCGACGTCGACCAGGCTGGGGTCGCTGAGGCGACAACGGCCGACCCGCACTCGACAGGACATGAGATATTCCAAAGCCAGCAGCGTATCGCCGGTACTGTCCTCACACTGGTCCTGGTCGGCGTTCCGGTGGCGCTCCTCCTTGGATTTCTCGGGACGCGGGAGGTCGCTGAGACTGACGGCGCGGGGGAGCCAGCCGCGGCCGTGGTGGTTGACCGACCGTCCTCGGCCCCCCGCGCACAACCACCACCGGTGTCACCGCGTCCGGTCGCGCCGCCAGCGTCGGTCCCGCCGCCCGAGCCGCCAGCGTCGGTCGCGCCGCTGACCCTTGTTCTCAGCCCGACGGACGAGTGCTGGGTGTCGTTGACGATCGATGGAGACCTGGTGTTTTCACGCGTCATGCAGCCAGGCGACCGGGCCTCCTATGAGGCCGAGTCTGAAATCATTCTCAATCTTGGTGACGCTGGCGCATTCGCGTTCGCCCTCAACGACCGGGACGGTCGTTCGCTCGGCGGATTCGGCGAAGTCGCGACCGCCACCATCACCCCCCAGAACTACCGCAGTTTCACCGTGCCCTAGGCCTCTGGAACCGTGTCTGCGTTCGTAACCTTGCTTCGTGGTGGGAGTGTCCCGCTCGACGTACGGGAGTTCGCCGCGCGCGGCGGGCTGACCGGAACCGTCGCCGACCGGTTGGCCCTGCTGCTGTGCTTGTTGGATGACCCTGAGCCACACGTGGTCGAGTTGGCCGAACAGACGCTCGCCGCCATCCCCCACGAGGCCCTTGCCGGCTGGTTGGCGGGGGAGGAGGCGACGCCTGACCTGAGGGAGGCGTTTCGCACTCGGGGTGTGGTCCCGGCCGATCGACCCTCACACGAGTCGCCGCTGCCAGACACCGAGGAGTCGGACGCCGACACCGTGGAGTCGCGCCCACAGGTGCTCGCGCTGCTGCCTGTGATCGAACGGATCAAACTCGCGTTGCGCGGTAGCCGCGAGCAGCGCGCAGTGCTGATCCGGGACCCGAACAAGGTGGTAGCGGTCGCCGTCCTTGGGAGTCCCAAGCTGAATGTGAACGAGATCGAGACCTTCGCCCGTATGACCAGCGTGCAGGAAGAGGTCCTGCGGGTGATTGGCACCGGGCGACAGTGGGTCAAACATTACTCGGTCATGTCGGCGCTCGTCTGCAATCCGAAGACGCCGGTGGCGATCGCGATGCCACTGGTGGTTCGACTCAACGAGCGAGACCTGAAGCTCGTGGCACGGGACCGCAACGTGCCCGATGGGGTGCGGGCCGCGGCCCGGAAATTCCTGCTGTCAGGACAGGCGCGGAGGCGCTAGCGCCTCACCTGCTTACGCCCCTTGTGTGCCGCAGTGGCCTTCTTCTGGGCGGCACGTCGTCCAGCGATAATCCACTCAGAACGCATCTGAGACAGGCCGTCCATATAGACCGCGACACGTGCGCGCTCCTCGTCCCCGTCGAGGACCTTCAGGAGGGTCACGGCGCGGGCCAGGTCCCGCTCGATGGTGACTCGCGTCGTCTCGTTGTAGAGCCGCTTGATTTCCGTTCGTATTTCGGCCGGTGTCATAGGCGAGGCTCCATTGGCTCAGGGGCTGGTCAGCGCGGACCGCGGATGCGTCGACGAATCCCTGGCTGGGAAACAGACGCCTGGTGAATTGTAGGACGTCCCGGTCTCATCGGTGCGACCGCCGCCGACGCCCGCAGCCAGCGGGGACGCCATGGGACGGGCGCTCCGGCTCACGGCTGGACCTGCTGGCACCTCAGCGATGCCAGCAGGGAGTCCACGTCGAGGGTATTGAGCACGTCGCCGCGTTCGAGCCACGCGCGGCGGGCCACGGTGACGCCCCAACGCAACAGCTCGAAAGACGCGGGTGTGTGGGCGTCGGACGAAATGACGAGCTTGACACCGCGGTCACGGGCCAACCGCGCGTGGCTGTCAGAGAGATCGAGCCGGTGAATCTGTGAGTTGATCTCCAGCGCGACCCCGGTCTGCGCGGCGGCGTCCAGGACCCGTTCAAGGTTGAGCCCGTAGGGCGCTCGCCGGAGCAGCATGCGGCCGGTGGGGTGTCCGATGATGTCGACCATCGGAGACGCAATGGCCCGAAGGAGCCGGTCGGTCATGCGAGACTCGTCCTGTCCGAACCCGGAATGGATGGAGGCGACGACCAGGTCGAGCTCGGCGAGGCAGTCGTCGGCGAGGTCGAGGGTGCCGTCGACCCGGATGTCGCATTCGATACCCGCCAGCAGCGTGATGCCGTCCAGACGTGTATTGACGTCACGAACGTGTCGCGCATGCGCGAGGGCGCGCCGTTCGTTGAGTCCGTTCGCCATCGCCAGCGCCTGGCTGTGATCGGTGATGGCCAGATATTCCAGACCCGCGTCCCGAGCGGCCTTCGCCATCGTCTCGACATCGGCCTTCCCATCGGTCGCGGTGGTGTGGCAGTGCAGGTCGCCGCGCAGGTCCGCTCGCTCAATCAAGCGCGGCAGACTGCCTGTAGACGCCGCCTCGATCTCCCCTCGGTGCTCGCGGAGTTCAGGGGGGACATAGGCGAGTCCCAGCGCGTGGTAGACCTCAGCCTCGGTTGCGCCGGCGACGTAGGCACCGTCGGACGCCTGAAACAGCCCGTACTCGTTGAGCTTGAGACCGCGCTGCAGGGCGAGGTCCCGCACCGCGATATTGTGGGCTTTTGACCCGGTGAAGTACTGCGCGGCCGCACCGGCGCTCTCGGTGGCCACCACCCGCAAGTCCACCTGGATGCCGCTGGCCAGCAAGACACTCGACTTGGTGTGGCCTTGGCCGAGTACCCGCTCGACCTGGGGGAAAGACACGAAGTGCGGCATGATCGCCTCGGTGGCGTTCACCGCCAGCAGATCGATGTCGCCGCAGGTCTCACGCCCACGTCGGAGGCTCCCCACAGCGAGAATCGTCGCGTCCCGTGCGGCCTCTCGCAGGTAGTCTGCGACCTGCGTGGCGATCGCGTCGGCGGCTCCAAGGAGATGGCGACCCGCGCGAGACCGATGTTCGGCCAGCGAGCGGAGGAGCAGCTGCTCCTTCTTGGCGCCCATGCCTTTCAGATGCCTGATGCGACCGTCACCGGCGGCCGCTTCCAGCTCTTCCAGGGTTTCGATGCCCAGCTCGGCGTACAGCCGTCCGACGGTCTTGGGACCGACGCCTTGGAGCCGGAGCATGTCCAGGATGGAGGCCGGAAACTCCTGGCGCAAGGTGTCGAAGTAGGCCAGCCCACCCGTGTCAACCAGCTCCCGCATCTTGGCGGCCAGGTCCTTGCCGATGCCAGGAATAGCGCGCATGTCAGCGTCGGTCAGGTCCGCTACGCGCTCGGCCATGTGACCCACGATGTCTGCGGCGTTCCGATAGGCCCTGATCTTGAACGGATTGGCGCCCTTGATTTCGAGTAGGTCGCCAATGTCTGAGAAGACCCGGGCGATGCGGGGATTGTCCATGGATGGCCCTGGTACGCCTACGGGTGGTCGGACTCGACCATGAGACCGTCGGTGTCGATGTGGCAATCCAGGAGTTGGGCTCCGCCGTCAGTCAGCGCCTGGCAGACCTGGGCTCGCCGTGCGGGATCGATGAGGAAGAAGATGCACCCGCCCCCACCAGCGCCACAGACCTTGCCGGCCTGCGCCCCGGCGCCACGGGCGCGTGACATCAACGCGTCGATGGTTGGCGTGCTGACGCCGGGAGCGAGCGTTTGGCGCACCTCCCACTCGTGGTTGACGTGTGTCGCCAACGCAGTCCAGTCCGCACGGGTCAGCGCGTCGCGAATGTCCGCGGAGATACTCCGGATACGACCGAACGCGGCCGCCAACGCCGCGTCGCCCGCGATGTGCCGCTGGGTAATGTCCCAGTTGTTGAGACCGGAGGAGCGGGAATCGCCGCTATAGACGAGCACGAGACGTCGTTCCAGCTCGGCCGTCTCCGTGTCGATGGGGACTCTCGAGACACCGAGCGGTCCCAGCTCAACCGCCGAGACGCCCCCATAGAGTGCCGGCCGATAGTCCTGGACCCCGGTCGGGATGCCGAGTGTCCGGGCTTCGAGGTTCATCGCGAGCGTCAGCAGTTGCTCAGAGGAGTAGTCGGCGCCGCGCCAACGCGACAGGGCGGCGCAGACCGCGATCGTGAGCGCTGACGATCCGGCGATACCCGCTCCGAGCGGTGAGGCGGCGCGCGTCGTGATCTGGGTTCCGTCGGCTTCAAAGAATCGGACAATGTGCGCGAGTAGCCGGTTCTCACCGTCGGTGTCGAGATCCGCCCAGGTGTCAGCCGTCAGGATGTGCCCGGTATCCTCCGAGTGCACGCGAATCGTGCCATCCGCCGTGGCGGACACGGTGCAGGCCGCGCGGAGGCTGATCGCCACGTTCACCGTCTGCGCGCCCGGGTGAAACAGATACAGCGGCCAGATGTCGAGCGTACCTCCGCCGAGGTCAAGGCGGGTCGGGGCCGAAGAACGCACCTGCACCGGCGCATTATAATGGCGTGCGACACGTGGCAGCGAACAGCGCGGCCTCGGTTGTCTCTTCACCTCCAGCTCACGTGAGAACCCTCCATCATCACGTCGGACAGCTCGTCGTCGCCGGGTTCGATGGCCACGTGGTGCCGACGGAGTTGCGCGCTCTCGCCCGCGAGTGGGACCTGGGCGGTGTCGTCCTGTTTGGCCGCAACGTGGAAGCGGCTGAACAGGTGGCCGAACTGGCCTTCGCCGTCGAGCAGCTGAGCCAGGACGTCCCGTTGTGGGTGAGCATTGATCAGGAGGGCGGCCGCGTGGCGCGCCTGCGGGCTCCGTTCACCGAGTGGCCGCCGATGGCCTGTCTTGGCCGGCGCGGCGACAGCGGGTTGGCGGAGCGCTTCGCCGCGGCGTTGGCCGACGAACTCTCCGCCGTTGGGATCACGCTGGACTTCGCTCCGGTCTTGGATGTGCACCATCCCGGCGCGAACGGGGTGATTGGCGATAGGGCGCTGTCGTCCGATCCGGGCGAGGTGGGCCGGATGGGGGCGGTCATCGTCGAGACCCTTCAGCGGAACGGCATTGCGGCGTGTGGCAAACACTTTCCTGGGCATGGCGATGCCCGGGCGGATTCGCACCACGAGCTGCCGGTCATCGAGCACCCCCCCGAGCGGCTCCGGGAGTGGGACATGGCGCCGTTTCGAGCAGCGGTCGCGGCGGGCGTGGCCGGCGTCATGACCGCGCACATTCTGTATCCGGCGCTCGACCCGGAGCAGCCGGCGACCCTCTCGCGAACCATCGTCCGGCAGATCCTGCGTGACGACCTTGGGCATCAAGGGCTCATCGTGACCGACGACCTCGAGATGGGGGCTATCGCGCAGACGCATACCGTCGAGCGGGCCGCGGTGGCGGCGCTTGCCGCTGGCTGCGACACGCTCCTGCTGTGTGGAGCCTCCGTCGACCGCCACGCCTCCGTGCTGGAGGCGCTGATCCGCGCCGTCGAGGACAAGACGCTTGCAGTTCGCACCCTGGAGGACGCTCTGGTCCGCCAGCGGGCGGTCAAGGCGAGATTCCTTGCCGGGGAACGACCGCGTCGGCCGCTGGTCGGCAAGGCACTCCAGTCGCGGCTCGGGACCTCGGTGTACCGTGCCGTGGCCGAAGAAATGGCTCTGGCATGAGCGACGCCACGGGCGCTCGGTTGGGCTCATGATGCGCAAGCCGCGTGCGCTCAGACCGGGAGACCGCGTCGCGCTGGTCGCTCCCGCGAGCCCGTTCAATCACGAGCGTTTTGACGCCGGTGTGAGGGAGATCGAGGCGCTCGGCCTGACGCCGGTAGTGACCGCCGACCTGTTCGCCCGACGTGGCTATGTGGCGGGACACGCCCGCGACCGGGCGGCCGCGCTCAATGCGGCTTGGGCCGATGACTCGATTGCCGCGATCATGGCCGCGCGCGGAGGGTATGGGAGTGCGCAGATACTGCCGTTTCTCGATCAAGCCCTCTTTCGCGGGTCGACCAAGGCCTTTATCGGTCACAGCGATCTGACCGCGCTCCTGGGCTATCTGACCTGCTATTGCGAGACGACCTGCTTCCACGGGCCGATGGTGTTGAACCTCGGGGATGGCCCCAGCCGCTACGACCGCCGTTCATTCCAGCGGGCCTTGATGACGACCGAGCCGTTGGGGGACCTGGAGGCGGACGGTCTGCGTGCCCTCAGGGCTGGACGGGCGAGCGGGCGTTTGCTCGGCGGGACGTTGACCCAATTGACCGCATCGCTCGGTACCCCGTTCGCGTTCTCGCCGCCCGCTGGCTTCATCTTGTTGCTCGACGAGATCGGCGAGCGGCCGTACCGGATCGACCGGATGTTGACG
>SXOW01000301.1 GCA_005778315.1 Acidobacteriota bacterium | reverse complement strand
GATGCTGCTGACGCCGGTCTGGGACCCTTCTTGCAACTGAAACCAGGGGTGCGGGTCCGCGTACTGGACCGTGAGGTCGGCGGCCAGCATGCTGATGGTGAGCGCGCCGGACGCCGCCAACGTCGACACCTCGACCCCGTTGTCCTGGTTGGCGATTTGACCGGCATCGAACGAGTTGACGACGAGACCGTCGAAGCCGAGCAGATCCGCCAGCCGCTCGCGGTTGACCGGGAAGCTGGAGGTTCCACCCGCCGCGCCACCCAAGGGAGACAGGTTGAGCCGTGCCCAGGCCTGCTGGTAGCGGTCCGAACTCCGGGTCATCGCCTCCAGGTAGCCTCCGAGATAGTGCCCCAACGACGTGGGCTGCGCCTGCACCCCGTGGGTGTAGAAGGGGAGAATGGCATGCGGGTGCCGCTCGGCCATGGCCAGGAGCGTTGCGCGCGCATCTATGAACCGACCGTAGGTGGTCAGGAACGCGTCGCGCAGGCGAAGCCTGGTTGATGTCTGGCCCAGGTCCTGGCGTGAACGCCCCGAATGGAGACGCGACACGTCTGGCCCTCCGATGCTGATCATGTCCGCTTCCACGACCAGGTAGTCACTCGATCGGAGGGCGCCAGGCGTGTCGCCGTCAGCGATGACCTGGGTCAAGGCCCTGGCAATAGCCGTCCCCAGCGCCTTCGTGATGATCCCCTCCTCGACGAGCATGATCAACGAGGCCTTGTTCTGTTCGTTCAGCCAATAGAAGCCGTCACCGGTGGTGGCGCCACGCGCAGCGGTCGATTGTGCCGGCAGCGTGGCGGCCCACGCTTCCGCGTCCTGGCGGAGCGTCGGCGCCTCCTCGGGGAGGACGACGCCCGATGCAACTGCGGTCTCGAGGGCGGCGGCGTACTTCGAGAGGAAGGCCCGCCGGTCGGGGTAGAGCGTGGTCAGTTCTTCCGGCGTGAAGTCGCGGGCGTACCCGTAGAGAAACGCAAAGCGGTTGCCGCCAGCGACCGGAGTGCCCTGGCCGCGATGCTCGGCGCTCGGCGCGGCGAACGCCGGCAGTCGGATACCACCGAGCGCGTTGCCCAGCGCGTCGCGCGCGATGTCTGGCCGGTCGCCGTCGGTCGCCACCTCGATCGGGGACATCGTGGGCGGCGCCGCGCCCGTCGTGAGCCACGTGTGCATGTGGCGGAGGGTGGCGTCATACACGGGGCGATAGGAGAGCCAGTTGGGACGGTCGAGCCCGGCGGGGGTGGCGGCCGTTCGGACGACGCTCACGTGTGACGTGCCAGCCACCTCCCAGAAGCGGAACCGGTCCGTATCGGGCTGGCGTGCCTCGAAGTAGGCCAGAACCTCCGTTTCGGAGTTGACGACGAACACGGGCACGTCAAGATCACCCCGGATCCTGGTCGCCGCGCGCCCCATGACGGAACCGCCGCCGGCCGCGGGGGTTGAGAACGGCGTCGCCGAGGCGAAGTCGATGTAGGGGAGGTAGGCGTCGAAGGCGCGCTCGATGGGATGGACGCCGTTGATGTAGGTGCGCAAACGCGCTGCCGACTGAGACGCGCCCGCCGCGATCACCCGCTGGACGCTCAGTCCTCCCATCGGGTCGTTCTTGAGCATCGGCCGGTCCACGCCGACAGCGCGGCCGGCCTCCGTGAAGATGCTGTACGAATAGTCGTCACCCGGGTGGTTCAGCGAGCCATAGCGCTCCGGGTCCCACTGCCTGAGACCGGCCGCCCCTGGACCGGGAACACCGTTGACGCCCACCGCCTGGGCCGAGATGCCGACCCAGGCGTACCCGCGCAGATACTCGTCGTCGGTGACCGTCCCGAGCTCGAACCCGGCCGTCACGTTCTGCCAGTGTGCGATCACCGTGCCGTTGAAGCGGCTGGCGTCCTTCGGGCGCACCACCAGAATCCGCGTGCGAAAGGGCACGCCCGCCGCCTGGCGCTCCGTTTGCCAGACCCCGTCGGTCGACTGGTCGCCGCCGCCCAGCATCTGGTAGGCATGCGCCGTCCCGTCGAGGAAAAACTCCTCGACGACGTAGCCGCGCGCAGCCAGGTCGAGTGTGGGCGAAGCGAATGGGATGCCCCTCGCGCCGCCGGTGATCGGCCCGGACACGACGACCTCGCCGGCGGAAACCGGCGCCGGCACCAGCCAGAGCGCGGTCAACAGAAGTGCGGAAGGGCGAACGGACGCTGTCAGGGTGCGGGACATGGACTCCTCCGAGAGAACGGTGTGTCGGCGGCGGGGCGGTTGCCGCGATGCGCAGCGCGTCGCGACGCCATGATATGTCCGGTGTTCGTCACGGATCTCGCGACCCCGGAACGGCCGATCGACGTGCGCCCAATCGCTCCTTTATACACCCGAAGACCCCAGTCACGAGGCACGTCCACCGCGGGTCTGCGAGATAATCGGCGAGATGAGACGCTTGGTTGGTGCGCTGGTCGGGTTGTTGTTCCTCGCCGGGTCGGCTGGAGCGCAGGACTTCGACGGCCTCGAACTGAAAGCCATCATCGGCACGTCGGGCTTCCTGGACGAGGTTACCGACTACTACCCGGTCGTCGGGGCTGCCGCGCGCGTCTCTCTGACGCCCGCGTTCGCCATCGAGCCGGAGTTCACCTACCTGCGAGCGTCATCTCGACACCAGGACTACGCGTTCCAGACCGCCGTCATCTGGCAGGTTCGGCGCGGACGGCTTGCGCCTTATCTGCTCGCCGCAGGCGGTGTGCGGCACAGCCAGTTCCGATTCCCTGGTGCGCTGCAAGAGCGATTCTCATCGAATGAGTTCACCGGCGGCGGTGGGATTGGGATGAGGATTGGTCTTGGCCACCGCTTCAGGCTCAGCCCCGAGGTCCGGTTTGGCTGGGAGCCCATCGTCCGAGCGACCGTCAGCCTCGGCTACGCCCCCGGCCCCCCCTTGCGCCCCGCGCGACCCAGCCCCCGGTGAGCCGTTCCAGGCCCGTGGCAGAGGCCACGCCGGCCCCGCAGGTGCAGCCGACGAGCCCGCGGGCGTAGAATGACCCCTCACGGCGCCAAACGACCACGATGGCGCGACCCTGAACCATCCCAACATCGGCGGCATTCACGGCATCGAGAAGTCTGACGACACCCAGGCGCTGGTCCTGGAACTGGTCGAAGGCCCCACGCTCGCCGACCGGATCGCCACCGTGGGCGGCGTCGACCCAGAGGTCGACGGCGGTGGTGAGGACCGCGTCTCCTGACACCCGGCGAAGAAGCGTTCCAGATTCGAGAGCGCCGCCTACAGCCGCCGGATCTCTCACGGCCGCCATGTGCTCGATTTGGTACACGCCTTGGACCACACCAGCGGCCATGCGCTCGGCCAGCATCTGCGTCTTGCCTGAGCCAGCACCCGCTTCGACCAGGATGTCGGTGAGCAGCTCCTCGCGGATGGTGCGGCGTGATTGCTCGTCTGTGATTCGCGAATCAAGCATGGTTCGCGAGCCTCTTGAACGCGTCGCCCTTCGCGTCGGCCAGCTTGGTATCAGCCTGGGCGTTCGCTCTGCCGCCGCACGCGGCGACAAAGTCGCAATACCTGCAGTCGTCCTCGTCCCCGGTCCGCGTGAAGTGGCCGCTGGTAATGACTTCGCGCAGGTCGGCCAGCACCGCACCGACCGACGCGAGCGCGGGGGCCTCGATTCGGACGCGCTCGCCGCGCCCTTTGTGGCTGGAGAAGTAGTAGACCCCGCCGCGCACCCTTCGGCTTCTTGTGGCGCGCCTTGAGCAATTCGAGGGTAGCCAGCCCGTAGAGCGCGTGCTGCAGACGACGCCCGCCCGCGAACACGCCCTTCCAGTCGTCCCGCCAGTAGCCGCCGGCCTTGTAGTCCAGCACGCACGTGGCCGCGCCGACCTCGGTGATGCGGTCGATACGTCCTGCGATCTTGAGGGTCATGCCGTTGCCAAGGCTGATGGTGACCGGCTCTGGACGTGCAAGCGGCTCGACATTTCCGCCAGGGCCATCCAGGGGACGGCCGAACGACACCTCGAGACCGACGGCTGTGGTGGCCCCCGTCGGCGACTTCCTCCTCGACGAACAGCTGCACATCGTCCAGGAAGTCCTTCGTCTCGCGCTCGAGAATCTCCAGCGTGGGCGCCGGCATCTCGTCGTCGAGCTGCGCCAACCGGTCCTGCGCGTACTTCAAGAGCCAGTCGGCATCCTTCAGCGTCGGCCGGCGCTTCTCGTCGCGGACCTTGCGCAGGAGCGCCGCGTGCACGTCGTGCAGCTCGGAACCGCGCGTGAGCGGATCGAGCCAGACATCGCGGTCGCGCTCGCGCTCGTCCACGGGGTGCAACCCGAGGCTGCGCTTGAGGAAGAAGCGGAACGGGCACTCGGCCGCTTTCTCGAATTCGGTGACCGAGTAGACGTTGTCAGGCGTGCACGGGTGAAGCGCAGGTCCTGCCTCCGGCACGTAGCCGTCGAACTCGGTGAATGTCGCGCCGTCGCGCTGCCTTTCCGCCAGGCGCCCGCGCGCGACGTTCGGGAACGCCGCATCGACAGCGTCCGCCCCGTCTTCGCCAGTGCCGGCGACGGAGCGAAGCCACCACGCGGACGGGGAGAGCCCCGCGTCGCGATCGGCAGGCACCGCGGACCTCGGTACGCCGAGCGCCTTCTTCATCTCCTGGTACGAGAGTGTCTCGTTTCCCTGCTGCAACCGGTAGGCCTGCAGCATCAACCACGAGGCGAACGTCTCGCGGAACTCGCGCGTGTCGCGGCAGGAGTAGCTGAAGGTGGCGTGCGCGCCAGAGACTGCGAGCCTTCTCAGCACCCCGTACACCGCTTCATTCATGCGGTCGGTCGAGCGCTTCAAGTCGTCCGAGATCCCCGTCCGTTCCTCGTCCAGCAGCACGGGGTCCTCCGTCGAACCAGCGAACACACGCCCTTCCTCGATCGAGCCCGACGATGAAGAGATGGGCGCGGCCGGCGTAGCCCGACTGCGACAGGCTGCACGCGTAGAGATGGCCTGGCCGTGGGCGTTCGGGCGCGACGGTGAGCGACTGCACGCGCTCCCGCGCGAAGCGCAGCGCGTCCGGGAGCGCACAGGAGAAGTCGTCCAGCGCGCGCAGGTCGCCGATGTAGTCCGCGAGCGAGACCCCGGTCCGATGGTCGAGCGCGCTGCTGCGGGCCGTCGAGGAACGCCAACACGGCGCCCACGACGGCCTGCAGCGCCACAGTTCCGTCTGTGGCGGGCGCGGGGATGGAGTCCACCAGCGACGTGAGCCAGGCGCGAACCTTCCTCGCCTGCTCCGCCCGTTCTGTCGCGAATGCCCGATCGTCATCCGACGCATCGGCGTCGGTGGCGCGCGCCTCGTAGCTCTTGACCAGGCGGCGCTGGAGCGGATTCCAGTTGGCGTCAGGCAGTTCGGTCCAGCAGTCCTGCGACTGGATCGGACACCAGTCCTGATACCGCAGGGCTTCTTGGTACACCGTCGCCAGATCCTCGCGTTTGTGGTCCGAGCGGAACTGCTCGTACGCGCGCAGCAGCGCGACAAGCTCGGCGTGCTTCGCGGGGGATGCGAACGCGGCGGGGATGAGGGCATCAGGATCGAGCCCAGCCATCCGCAGTTCGCGCACCGTGGTCCAGAGGGCCTGCGCGAGCGTGGGACGCCCGGCGAGCGGTCGGAACCGTTTTTGCGCGGGAGCGCGAGGAGGAGACGCATCATCAGCGCCGGACCCAGCTCCTCCTCGGACGGATCAATGCCGTGCTCGACGAGGAACGGCGCGCCCATAAGGAGCGCGATATCGAGGGGCGTGACGAACCGAAGGTTGGCCCAGTCGGTGCCCTCGAGGACCAGCCGGTCGCCGAGCGTCCGGCCGATCGCGTGCGTCGGGACAAACACCCACTTTGATCGCGTGGGATAGGCCGTGCACAGGCCTTTCAGCTGGTCGACAAATGGGTCCATGTCAGCTTGCTGCAGGAACGTAACGATCTGGTACGCACGGAAGTTAGCACGGTTGAGTTGCCGAGACCTCAGGCAGGTTAGCAGGGAGCCTGTCAGGTCCGGTCATACGTCTGTTGTTCGCCAGGTCCCCCCTGCCAGTCGGGACTTCTCACAACAGAGGGAGCCTCAGGCGAGCGGGTGCTCAGGCGAAGAATCCAGGGAACTCCGCCTCGACCTGTCGCCGGCGTTCCTCGGGTCCCTCAAGCTCTGGATGCCGGCCCGGGTGGAGTCGCATGGACCCTACGACGTCCGCGCTGTTGGCAGCCGTGAAGTCGGGCCGGCCACAGGAAGCGACTGGGTTACCGCACGCCGGAGGAGTGCTTCTATGACGAGTACCTACTGTTGCGGCTCAAACTTGAACTCAGACGGCCCATTCAAGCACTGCGGCGTAAGAGCCATCTTAGTCGTGCGCCACGCCAGCTCGCCGTTGTGCCACATGCCACAAGACACCGGAGGGATCGATGAGGTACGCGACTCGAAGCCCCCAAGGCTGAACTGCTGGGCTTTTCGGTGGCTGAACAGCGAATCGACCTGGAAGATCCAAGCTGAGGATGTGCGCCCACCATGAATCTAGGTCGTCCACCATCAGTTGCATCATGCAGTTTTCAGCCCAATCTTTTTGATAGCGCCGCTGCAGAAGGAACCCGCCTAACCCCGCACGGAAGATTGCTACGTCACTACTATCGAGGAGTTTCTGAAAACCCACCGTCTCATAAAACTTCTTCGACAGCTCGAAGTCTCGCGATGGCAGGAATGGCCTGGCGCACTCGGTCCCCCTTGGAACGGCGAGGGTGGTGTCGATGAGGCTTGTTGGCGTATTCATCTTTGTCGCATGGTTGTGAGTATCCGGGCCGCCTAACGAATATTCGGCCGAACTCGATATGCCGATGCGCGAACGGCCGCTGCAGTGTAGCGCGATCGTGAGGCGCCTGGCGGGAGCTGCCGGTGCGCGAATGGGTCGATGCCGGCTTCGTGCCACCAACGACCGACCACGAACCACTATCCACCGACGCTCACTACTTGACGCATATACATATTGTTTGATATATATTTGGCGTGCCGACATCGAAGCCCGACGCGTTCCTGCCGCTCAAGAGCAACTGGTTCCACATTCTCATCTGCCTGGTCGAGGGCGATCAGCATGGCTACGGCATTCAGCAGGACGTGCTGGAACGGAGCGGCGGAAAGGTGCGGCTGTGGCCAGCGACGTTGTACGGCTCCTTGAAACGGCTGATCGAGAAGGGCCTGATCGTCGAGTCCGGCGAGCGTCCAGCGCCTGAGCTCGACGATGCCCGTCGTCGGTATTACAAGCTCACGCCGCTCGGCCGGCAGGTGCTCGATCTGGAAGGCCGGCGACTCAAGGATCTGGTACGGGTGCTCGATGCAAGACGCCGACAGGAGGCGCGATCATGAGCGCGTTTGTGATGGGGTGCTGTCGCGCCTATCGGCGGATTGCGCGCGCCTTTCCTCACCAGTACCGGGCGATCTGCGGTGATGGACTGGAGCAGCTCGGCGAAGACCTCGTGCCGCGTGTGTGGCAGCAGCAAGGTGTCGTCGGGTTGATTCGGCTGTTTGGGGATCTCGCGTTACGTCTGCCATGTGAACACGTCCTGACGTGGGCAGACAGATTGAGGGAGGCAACCATGGCAGATGACGTCTTCGAAGGTACGTGGCGCGCCAGGCAGAGCGAGCCCTCGCTGTGGAAGGTCGATCGGCCGGCGCCGCAGCAGGCCTATCTGCGGTTCGAGCCTACCGCTACCGGCTACCTGATGGTGGCATACGGCGTGGTGAACGGTGAGGCGTGTGCCGAGCGCCCGCAGATGATCATCGCGGACGGACATCGCCGCCCCCTGCTCGACTTGAGCGGCCGTCCGGTCCCAGGTGTGCCGGCAGGCGCGATGACGTTCGGCAGCCGGCCGGATCCCCAAACCCTCGAGTTCGGTTCAGAGGTGGACGGTCAGGTGCTCGGGGCCGGACGATACGAGGTGTCCGCTGATGGAAAGACGCTCACCGTCACGAACACCGGCAGCGGACCCAAGGGGCCTTTCGAAGTCGTGATGGTGCTGGAGCGGGTCGTCCCGGATCCCGACCGCGCCTCGGCATGAGCCATGCCCGCCAGACTTGATCCGTGGCGCCCAAGCTGAATCATCGGGCATACTGTCCCCATTGGACGGGGTTGCCCTTCGGAGCTTCGACGATGGTCCTCAAGCAGTACTACCTCGGCTGTCTCGCGCACGCGTCCTATCTGATCGCTGACGAACAGACACGGCAGGCCGTCGTGGTCGACCCGCAGCGAGACATCGAGCAGTACCTGAGCGATGCCCGAGCAGGCGGCTTCACCATCAAATACGTCGTCCTGACGCACTTTCATGCGGACTTCCTGGCCGGCCACATCGAGCTCCGGAACCGCGCCGGCGCTCAGATCGTCATGGGCGCGCGTGCTCAGGCGGAATTCGAGGTTCTGAAAGTGGGGGAGGGCGACGTCCTTGAACTGGGGGACGTCCGCCTCGAAATCCTCGACACGCCAGGCCACACCCCGGAGGGGATCTCACTCCTGGTGTTCGACGGGACCAGCGACGACGCGAGGCCCTGCGCGGTCCTGACCGGTGACACGTTGTTCATCGGAGACGTTGGTCGGCCGGACCTCATGGCGTCGATCGGCGTCACGGCGGACGAACTGGCCGAGATGTTGTATCACTCGCTCAGCAAGCTCCGCGCACTCCCGGATTCGACGCTCGTGTACCCGGCCCATGGTGCTGGGTCGATGTGCGGCAAGAACCTGAGCACCGAGACGGTCTCGACTGTCGGAGAACAGAAGCGATTCAACTATGCGCTGCAACCGATGAGCGTCGACGAGTTCAAGAGGCTCGTGACCAGCGACCAGCCGGAAGCGCCTGACTACTTCGTCTACGACGCCGTCAAGAACAGACAGGAGCGCCCGGACCTCGACGCGACGCTTCGTGCCTCCCTGACGCCGCTCGGCATCGATGACGTCGTCCGGATGAAGCGCCAGGGCGCGGAGCTCCTCGACGTGCGCGAGGGAACCGATTTCGAGGGGGCACACCTGGCGGGCTCGATCAACATCGGCCTCCAGGGGAAGTACGCCACCTGGTGCGGGTCGCTCCTCCGTCATGATCGGCCCATCGTGGTGATCGCAGACCCAGGGAGCGAACAAGAGGCGGTCATGCGGTTGGGCCGCATTGGGTTCGACAATGTCGCCGGCTACCTCGCCAACGGGATGGCGGCGCTGTCACCTCGCCCGGAGTTGATTCGCGTTGTTTCGCGGATCACGGCTCCGGCCCTGGCTGAGCGATTAAGCGCATCGCCCAGACCATTCGTGGTCGACGTCCGCTCCGAGAAAGAATGGCAGACCGGGCATCTGGCTCACAGCCGCAACATTCCGTTGACGCACCTGCGGGAACGGATCGGCGACGTGCCCCGGGATCGTCCGGTGGTCGTGCTCTGCGAGGGAGGCTATCGCTCGGCGATTGGCACCAGCCTGCTCGCAGAGGCGGGATTCACGAACGCCAGTGATCTCGTCGGTGGCTTCAGGGCGTGGATCGCTTCCTCGCTGCCAACAGAATCCAATGGCGGCGTGGGATCCTAGTCAGGATTCGACCCCCAACCCTCTGAGATCGGATCGCCGGGCCTCGTCGGCGTCTTCGCTGAGGCGGGACACGGCGGCCTCGAATGCCTCCGCTGCACGCTGTCGCGCGTCCGCCGCCGATGTATCCCTGAGCGCAGCTGACGGCTCTGGAGCGGGCGCTTGACCGCATTTCTTGCCCTCTCCACCCCAGCTTTGATACCGTCTCCCCATGAACGCGCTCATTCAGGCCGGTCACAACGGGTGCGTGCCCAGGCCGCCTGAAAAGCGATTTCTTATCACTCACTCAGCAACACGAAGTGGCGACGTCATTCGACATAAGCGGGATCGTTTGCCCTGTGACCGGGCGCAAGTTTTGCCAGCTCCAACGCTCGCTAGACTGCTTCGCTAGGCTGCGGATCGAGCGGGTCGTATCTACCGATGCGTGGGGTAGGCAGTACGAAAAACAACCTCGCTCACGAAGCTTCGCACGTCATTGCGAACAAGGGTTCGAGGATTGGAAATCGGAGTGGTGAGATCCCCTTGAGTTTCAGTTGCATCATCGTTGGTGAAG
>SXOW01000028.1 GCA_005778315.1 Acidobacteriota bacterium | reverse complement strand
TGCCGGTGGTCAAGACCAGCCACCCGAACTTGTTTGACAACGCCATGAGCAGATTCCCGCGAATACGGGCTTGCACGTTCTCCTCGGCCACGCCCGGGTCGGTGTCCGTGAACTGGCTGGCCAGCGCGCGATCGTACGCGTTCGCCAGATCCGCGATCGGGAATTCCAGCAGTTCGACACCGAGCCGCCTGGCGAGGTCGCGTCCGTCTTCCTGGTTGATGTCGGATGTAAACCGCGATGGCATGGAGACGGCCGTCACGGCGTCTGGGCCCAGGGCGTCCGCGGCCACCGTCAACGCCAGGGCCGAGTCGATTCCGCCCGAGAGTCCCAAGACCGCGTGGCGAAAACCGTTCTTGCGGACATAGTCGCTGGTACCGAGGGTCAGTGCTCGATACACCTCGGCGTCCTGGTCGAGCACCGCCGGGACGGGTGCGGCGGTCGGCGTATCGTTGTTGGCGGCCACGGTCGTCGTCACGGCGACGCTGACCGCCAGGAGCCGTTCCGGCACGGGCTGTCCCGGTTGCCGCCAGCGCGGGTCGTGGAGACGCCGCCGACTGGCGCCAACGGTGTCGAGAGACACCACAAGCAGGTCCTCGTCGAATTGACGGCCCCTGGCCAGGATTGCGCCGGTCGGGTCGATGACCAGACTGTGACCGTCGAAGACCAACTCGTCCTGGCCCCCCACGGCGTTACAGAACGCGACGAAACAACCGTAGTCTGCGGCGCGCTGCGCCAGCATGCGTTCGCGTTCCATCCCCTTGCCGCGGTGATACGGCGAACCGGACAGATTGACCACGAGTTCGGCCCCGCCGTCGACCGCGGCCCATTGCCCGGGCCCCCCCGGGTACCACAGGTCCTCGCAGATCGTGACGCCGACCCGCACCCCACCGACCGCACCGGTACCGCCCAGGTCTACGACCAGCCCGGTCGTCCCGCGGGCGAAGTAGCGCTGTTCGTCGAAGACGCCATAGTTCGGCAGGAAGTGCTTGCGGTACATCGCCACGACCGCCCCGTCGGCCAGCACCGCTGCGGCGTTGTAGAGGTCGTGCCCGCGATCGGGCAGGCCGATGACCACCACCGTGTCGGTGACGGAGCGCGCCAGGTCCTGGACGCCGGCCGCGGCCGTGTCGGCGAAACGCGGGTTGAGTAACAGGTCTTCCGGGGGATAGCCCGTGACTGCCAGTTCCGGGAAGACGGTCAGGTCCGCGCCGCGCTCGCGCGCCTGATCAATCAGCTGGCTGATTCGGTGCAGGTTGCCGTCAATATCGCCAACCGGGAGATTGCACTGACATAGCGCCACACGCAGGGGGCGGCTCGCTGTCATCGTGTGTGGTGTGTTCGTCATAGACCGTCCGGGACCGTCAGGCCGGAGCCGGTTTTCACCTTATCACTCGTCGTGGGCCGGAGCGTCAGGATGCCAGCCAAGGCGGTGTCGTTCTGCGCAGCTACATGCAGCGTGGAGCGTCGACGCGAGGCGTCCCGGTGCGAGCTCCCTGGTCAGCGCCCGGTCGAGCCGAAGCCGCCCTGGCCTCTGGGTGTGTCCGACAACGTGTCGCTCTCGACGACTTCGACCGCCAGTGTGGGCTGGACCACCAGCTGCGCCACCTTCATACCCGTTTTGACCTCGAACACGGTGCGGCCGTGGTTGATGAGAATAACACCCACCTCGCCGCGGTAGCCTTCGTCGATGGTGCCCGGGCTGTTGAGTACCGTCACGCCATGCTTGAGGGCCAGTCCGCTGCGGGGCCGTACCTGTGCTTCGGTGCCAGGGGGGAGTTCCAGTGACAGACCGGTTGGAACGAGGCCCGTTTCGCCCACGCCGATGTTCAGGTCCGCTGCGGCGCACAGATCCAGTCCGGCGTCGCCCGGGTGGGCGGGGTGGGGGAGTGTGGCTGAAGCGGTGAGCCGCTTCACGCGAACCTGCGCTCTCACGGTGCGCCCTATCGAATGACGGCTGGGGTCGGGAGACTCGCGGCGGCGAACCCCAGCTCGTGGGCGATGTCGCGCAGGCTGGCCTGCACCGCCCGCACATTGCGCGGCCCCATGCCCATGAACTGCTTCTGCACTGGCAAGAGATTCTCCAGATCGGCGTCGGCAAACTCGAAGAAGGCCATCCGCGGGACGAGGGTTGGGGTGCGTTCGAGCACCGGTGTTCGGAGGAGATTGACCAGCGCACGGCGCAGGGTGGCATCGAACGTTGCGGCGGGATGCCCGAGCTCCGTATACGCTTCGTCGATCAGGGGGGCGAGCCGCCGGTAGAGGTCGGCCGCACGCATGGGGTCTATCGAGGCCACGATCTCCGCATGGGTGTTGTATCGCGCGTAGCTGGCCGGGTCGATGACCGGTTGGTTCGGGGCGCCCGACGTCTGGAAGCGCTGCGTGGGGCGCAGCGGAGTGAGCCGTGCCGACGGGTTGTTGCCATCGGCCACGTTTTCCGCCACCACGACGAAGAGGCGGACAAGGTGGTCCGGTATCAGCCACGCCGCGAAGGCTGAGTGGGGGGTCAGCGCGGCGACCAGCTCGCGCACCAGCGCATCGCTCTCGCCCAACGTTGGGAGTGGAATCGGCTGCGGCTCGGGCGCCTCGGCCGTCGAGCCCTCTGTGACAGTGGGCCGGTCGGGGGAGGGTTCGGTCGGCGGCGTGACGTCCTGCCTGCGAAAGACCAGGAACGACACGACGCCCGCGACGACGGCAAGGGCGGCCACGCCGAGCAAGGGTGCGAAGTACTCGCCACCCGGTCGGAACGGTGAGGCTGCTGTCACGGTGGACTACCTCCACTTCCGAAGCCGGCAGCGTCTGCCCGCCGACCTTCCCGTCGATCATAGGCGAGACCACGTCTGCCCACCAGAGCGCTACCGCGTGCCTTGCATGGCTGGGGCTCTGGGGGTGATGTCGTATCGGGAGATGATCTCGGCAGCGAAAAGCTCCGCCATGCGGCGGTATCCCGCGGCGGTGGGATGGAACCCGTCCGCGCCCAGGACACCTGGTACCCCGTCCAAGGCCGCGTACAGGTCCACCACCTTGCCCAACCGAAACTGCGCCGCCATGAGGCGTATTTGCGCGTTCAGGGCACGCAGCGCGGCGCGGGTGCCCGGGTCCGACAGTTCGCGGCGGTCGCTCACTGGCGTGAGCGTGGCGAGCAGCACCTCGACCCCGTGTCCTTGCGCGGTTGTGATCATGCTGCGCAACGAGTTCGCGATGGGCGTGACGCTGATGTTCGCGGGGGAGCCTGGCGGTCTTTCCAACAAGGCCAGGTCGATGTCGTTGAACCCCTCGAACAGCATCAACACATCTGGCTGCGTCGCCAGCAGCGCCGAATTGATACGCAGGACACCCTGGGCCGCCCGTTCCCCAGAACGGCCTTGGTTCGCCACCACAAACTGCTGTGTAGGGTAGGCCGGCGTCAGCATACCGTGGACCAGGGCGGGGTAGGCGCTCAGGGGCTCGATGGCACGAGCGACCCCGGGTATCTGGCGCGCGCCGGTGCGGAGCATCGCCGGGATATCGCGCATCGAAACGCCGGACGGCAGCAAGCTCGCACCGACCAAGCCTTCGGTGATGCTGTCGCCGAAGGCCATGTACCGCGTAAACGCGAGCTTCTCATCCGGTGGGGTGATGGCGATCGAAAACGAGCAGGACTCTGCGAACTCCGGAAAGTCCGCGGTGCAGGTGACCGTCGACGTGCCGATGGGAAACGCGGTGCCGGAGACAGGGGCGCAGGACCCCTTATCGACCGGAATCCCGGCTACCGTCGGCCGCTCGTAGGTGATGCTGACCGGCAACGCGTCGAGCGATTGACGCGAGACGGACACGGGGCAGGACATCAACGCCGCCACCGGGGCGCCCGGGGTGGGCACCGGCGTCGGTGCGGTAGGCGCGTCGCTGCTGCAGCCTGCCACGAGGAGAGTCGCTAGCAGCCCACGGAGGCGGAGCCGGACAAACATGCGGAGCCGGTCAGACATCATGAGCGTGAGTCGGTTCAAGAAAAAAAGACGGACCCTGCGGGAGTCCGTCGTGAACATCAGTCGAGATCCACAGCTCGGGCCACGGTCGTCACGCGACACGGCGAAGACAAAGGGCGAGGACAACGGGTGCGATCCTAATTGCGGGCGCTGTGGAAAGCAACGAGCGCTCGCGCGTTACCGCGTGCCCGCCGCGGGTGCGATGATGCCTGGCGCCGTGGCGTCAAAGGCGGCAAGACCGGAGGGCATCCCGTTCTGCTTCAGAATGTAGGCCACCACTTGCACCAGCGTGTCCGCATCCGGTTTGCGCCCGGCTGGGGGCATGGCCGCGTTCACGTAGGCAAAGAGCTCCGCGGCTGGGCGACCACCCCACATGCCAAGAAACGTCTTACCCGCTAGCGCCGGCGTGTCGTCCGCGCCACCAAGGTCCGCCCGGTGGCAGGACGCGCAGACGTCGCGATACGTCTCTTCGCCCGCCTCAGCCTGCGCCCTCGTGTAGGGTGCGAGCGCCCCGGTGCCCGGCTGGCCCGTGGCGCTCGCCGTGGCCGGCGAACTCAGGCCTTCGAAGGTGCCGGTGACCACGAGCGTGCTGCCGGTGAGTGAGGCGCGCGCCTCACCGGAGCCCGACATCGTGGCCGCGGTGGCGAAGTCGACGGGCATGACCGACAGCCGTCCTCGAAAACGCTCGTTGGTCTGCGCGTGCGTGGCGCCCACGCCCAGTACGACCACCGCCAGCAGTATCAATGGATGGCGCACGCGACAAGCTCGATCAGCGCTACGCATCATTCGTCGTTCCATCGTCCGTCATTCCATCATCCGCGAGACCCAACCTCTTCAGGACTTCCGCCGTGTGCTGGCCCAGCGACGGGGGCGGACGGTCCAGCACCGGTGGCGTGCGCGAGAGCTTGATCGGGTTGCCCAGCGTGCGGAGGTGCCCCAGTTCCGGATGTGGAAGGTCGAGCACCATCTCACGAGCGGCCAGCTGTGGATCCGCCAGCGCTTCGGCCACGGTTCGCACCTCGCCGCACGGCACCGCATGCGCTCGGAGACGACCGATGAGGTCCTCGCGCGTCAGGTCCGCGAGGTAGCCGTCCAGCGTCCCCTTCAGCGTGTCCCGATGCTCCATTCGGTCGGTATTGGTGGCGAACCGCGGGTCGGTGTTGAGTTGCGGCTGCCCAATGGCCTGGCAGAACCGGTGCCACAACCGTTGGTTCCCGACCGCGACCATGACGAGACCGTCCCGTATCTGCACTGTTTCGTATGGTGTGAGCGTGTGGTGGTCGTTGCCCTCGCGGCCGAGTTCCTGGCCGGTGGCAAACAACACGTTGGCGGGGAGGGACAGCGCCGTCGTCATCGCATCGAGCAGCGCGATGTCGACGTGCTGACCGAGTCCGGTCTGGTCGCGATGCCGGAGTGCCAGCAGAATCCCGCTGAACGCATACAGGCCGGCCAGGTAGTCGGTGATCGCCACGCCGACACGGGTCGGCGGCCCGTCTGGTTGCCCGGTGACATGCATCAGGCCGGACTCCGCCTGGATCACCGCATCGTAGCCAGGAAGCATGCGGTTGGGGCCTTGCTGACCGTATCCTGTGATTGAGCAGAACACCAGACGGGGGTTGGTCTGTCGCACCGTCTCGTAGTCGAACCCGAGTTTCTTCAGGCTGCCGGGCCGGAAATTTTCAATCAGGACGTCGGCCGTATCGATGAGCCGGCGCAGGGCCTCGGCGCCTTCGGGCGTCTTGAGGTCCAACGCCACGCTCTTCTTGCTCCGGTTCATCCCAAGGAAGAACGTGCTGAACCCGTGGTGAAACGGAGCCCAGGCCCGGGTCTCGTCTCCGTGGGTGGGTTCCTCGATCTTGAAG
>SXOW01000300.1 GCA_005778315.1 Acidobacteriota bacterium | reverse complement strand
TCCCACATCTCGCGCTCGAGCCAATTCGCCGCTGGCCAGACATCCGTCACCGATGGCACCTCTTCGGCCTCGGCCGCACGCACCTTGACCCTGACCCGATGCCGGCGGCGGACCGAGTAGAGACAGTAGATCACGTCGAACCGCTGCTCTCGAGGCGGCCAGTCACTCGCGGTGACGTCGCAGCAATAGTCGAATGATGCCGAGTCATCGTCCCGCAGAAACCGGGCAACATCGAGCAACGACGTCGCGGGCACAATCACCGTCCAGTCACCCACCCAGTAGCTGAGCGCCTGCACCGCGTCTGGCAGGGCCTCCTGGAGCGCCACGAGGAAGGCGGGGCGTTCGAGATCGTCGGGAGGCGGTGGATCAGCGGGACCCTTGGGAGGTTCCGGGGCCTTGGGTGCGGGCGTCGGCTTGGGTTTCGGGGCCACCGGCTTGGCGGTTTCACGTGCAGGCGCCGCGGGCGGTGCCGGCGCGTCAGCCCCGGCAGCGGACAAGGGCCCGTCAGTCGGGGCCGGATCGGCCGGTGTCTGGGCCCCGCCGTTCGCTGGTGTCTGCTCGTCAGCCATGAGATGCGAACGCTATACCCATTCCAGCGTGCCCTTGCGCCACGCGTACACGTAGCCGAGCACAAGGATGAAGAGAAACACCAGCATCTCAATCAACCCGAACAGCAAGAGCTCGTCCATGATGACCGCCCAGGGAAACATGAACACCGTCTCCACGTCGAAAATCACGAACAACATACCGATGAGGTAATACCGGACGCTGTACCGTCCACGCGCGTCAGTCTCGGTCTCGATTCCGCATTCGTACGGCTGCAGTTTGACGTGGCCGTACTTCGACGACTTGACCAGCGCGGACACAGCCAGAATGCCCAGGGAGAGGCCAATCGCGACCAGGACGAAGAGCAGTACCGGCAAATAAGCTTCAGGCATCAACGGTCACCGTATATCTCCAGGTCAGGCCGTACATGCCGCGTGAACACACATCGCTCGTCCGACCGGTCATCCCGAACTCAGGGCACACCGGACAGACACTCCCGACGCGCACGCCCCCCGAAATCTCCCGAAAAAGCTCGATGCGGCAGGGTTGGTCGTTGGTAACTCGCTCGACCTGCAGGGCCTGAAAACCGGGCTGTTTATAGCATGCGTCCTCTGAGGTGTCAAGGAACCCAGTCGCGGCCCCATCCAGCGGGAAGTCAGGGCCAAACCTCAGATTTCACAGCCAGTTCAGGCGCCAGCCACCGAGACCGCCACACCGGCTGGACGTGGGACTCGGCCCGATAATGCCGCTATAATCGGTGGAACCGGGGTGGCCGGCCCGCCCCACGAACTGCGCCATGCTGAACGCCTCAATCCACCAAGCCGGCGCCGCACGTCGACCCGCCATCTGGCTGGCCGCTGGCGCGGTTGCGGCAACGCTGACCATGACGCAGGCTGCAGTGGTGGCCCAGGCCCGCAACGAATCGATGTTCGTCAGCGTTCTGGACGCCACCGGAGCCCCGGTGACCGGCTTGACGGTGAGCGACTTCGTGGTGGAAGAGGACGGGACGGAGCGCGAGGTCCTGAATGTCCGGCCGGCGGTGGCGCCGATGCAGATCGCCATTCTGGTGGACACGAGCGCCAGCGTCGCGGACGCCACGGGCGACCTGCAGCGCGGGCTGACAACCCTGGTTGACCAGCTGGCCGGCGGGAATGAACTTGCGCTACTGTCTTTTGGCGGCACTCCCCGCATCCTGGTCGAGGCGACGACCCGGGTGGACCGATTGCACGACGGCATCGGCCGCGTGTTCGCCACGCCCAATGAGGCGGCGTACCTTCTCGACGCGCTCGTGGAGACGGCGCGCGGGTTCGAGCGGCGGGAGTCGGCAAGGCCGATCATCATCGCCATCACTGGCGAGGGGCTCGACTACAGCAACCGCGATGCGAAACAGGTCCTCCAGGCCCTGAAGGACAGCGGGGCCGCCGCCCATATGGTCGTGCTCACCGGGACACAGAACCGCACCGTCAACACCGACCCCGCGGGGTTCTCTCTGTCGGACGGCATCCGCGAACGCGACCTGCTGCTTGAGATGGGCCCACAGGCATCAGGGGGACAGCGGCGTGACCTGCTCCTGAGTTCCCGGCTGGACACCACGCTGGCCGAGTTGGCGGCGATAGTCATGGCGCAGTATGAGGTGGTCTACTCGCGCCCGGCCAACCTGATTCCACCGGATGCCATCACGATCCGGATGCGCCGAGACGACCTCAGCGCACGGGGCACCCCGGTCAGACGCGCCGGAGACTGATGATGCCCAGACTCCTGCCGGCCATCTGCTGGCGCATCGTCGCGCTCACGGCCATCAGTGTGGCGTCAGCCGGGGCCCAACCGCCGGACCAGCCGGCCTTCCGAGCCGGTGTTGATCTGGTGGCGCTCAACGTGACGGTCACCGGCGCCGATGACCGCTACGTGACGGACATCGAGCAAGACGGATTCCTCCTCTACGAGGACGGCGCGATTCAAGACATCACGTTCTTTACGCGCACCCAGCTCCCAGTGGCTCTCGCGCTGCTCATGGACACCAGCGCCAGCATGTCGGACAAGATGTCCACGGCGCAGCAGGCGGCCATCGGGTTTGCTGGCCGATTGCGAGAACAGGATCTGGCCAGCGTCATCGACTTCGACAGTCGCGTCGAGATTCTCCATGAGTTCACGAACTCGCTCGACGACTTGACTTCGGCGATCCGGCGCACGTCGGCCGGCGGGTCGACCTCGCTCTACAACGCCATCTACATTTCGCTCAAAGAGCTCGCCAAGGTTGGTGCCACCGCGGCCGACGCGGACGAAATCCGGCGACAGGCCATCGTCGTGTTGTCCGACGGCGAGGACACATCGAGCCTGGTCGAATTCGAGGAAGTACTGGAGTTGGCGAAGCGCTCGAACACGGTCATCTATTCGATCGGCCTCCGGTCGGATGAAGGTCGGACGCGCCGGGGGTTCCGAGAGGCCGACTTCGTACTCCGCCAGGTGGCCCAGGAAACCGGCGGTCGGCACTTCTTCCCGGATACCGTGGATGAGTTGCCCGCCATCTACGAAGGCATCTCCGACGAGCTGTCCAGCCAATACACCCTGGGCTATGCCTCGAAGAATCCTCTGCGGGACGGTCAATGGCGGCGTATCGTGGTGCGGGTGGACCGCCCGAATGTAGCGGCCCGCACCAGACAGGGCTACTACGCGCCGCGGGTCCAGTGAACCTGCGCCGTGGCGATGCGCCTGACGACACATCGCCCTTGACCGTCGACGAGACAGATCATGAACTTCATTCCGCTCCTGTTCTACGCCGCAGCCGGACTCGCCTATGGTCTCCACTTCGCGAGACGCAGCCCGCAGGCCGGCCGTATGGCGACGGCGTCGTTGGCGGCGGCGGCGCTCGTCCACACTTTTGTCATCGGCATGCAGACCATGGAGGCCGGGCATCTCCCATTTGTGGGTGCGGCGGCGGCGATCTCGGCGTTCGTCTGGCTCCTGGCCGTGGCCTACCTGTACACCGAGGTATCGACGGACGAACGCGCGATCGGGGTGTTCATCGTGCCGCTGCTCCTGGTCCTGCAGGCCGTATCCGCTGTGGGCGACCGCGTACCCGAGCCCACACCGGTGCTGGACAGCCCGCTGCTGGCGTTACACGTCATGTCCGTGCTGTTCGCCTATGCGGGCTTCGCGCTCGCCTGCGTGGTGGGCATCACCTACGTGCTCCTCTTTCGCGAACTCAAAGCCAAACAACTCGGCTTCTTCGCGGCGCGGCTACCGTCCCTGCAGGTACTGGACGCCATGAATGGACGCGCCGTCGGCATAGGCTGGCTGTTCCTGACCGCGGGGCTGGTAGTGGGAGCCCTCTGGCTCTTCCAACTGCAGCCGGATACGGTCGACCCGAGAGTACGGGCAATGTCGTTGTTGGATCCGAAGATTTTCGTCGTCCTGCTGAGCTGGCTCGTGTACTCCTTCGAGCTCTACGCACGCCGCGCCATCGGCTGGAACGGCAAGCGAGCCGCATGGCTGTCGGCCCTTGGGTTCTCGATCGTCTTGCTCAATCTCGTGCCCGTCGGCTACTTCCTGACGGAGAGTCACAATTTCTAGCAACGTAGAGACACGGCGCCGGTCAGGCCGCGCGGCAGGGGCGCCCCGGCGTCCTGGCCGCGCCTAGGTTCGTCGAGTCGCCGCGGCGTGTGGGCGACGCGGCGCTTGTCCAAGAATTGCCACATGGAGTTGTTGCTGCTGGGCGTGAGCCATCACACCGCTTCGGTCGATCTGCGCGAGCGGGTCGACTTCTCGAAACGGGGCGTGGCCGAGGCCCTGCGCGAGCTCGCGGTGTATCCGGCCCCCGCTGAGGCCGTCGTGCTGACGACCTGCAATCGCGCCGAAGTCTATGTGGCGTGCGAGCACCCCGAAGCCACCCAACGAGACCTTGGCCGGTTCATGAGCCGCTTCCACGACGTACCAGAGTCGGAGTTGGCGCCGCATCTCTATACCCATACCGGCATTGACGTCGCACGCCATCTGTTTCGGGTGGCGGCCGGACTCGATTCGCTCGTCGTGGGAGAACCGCAAATCTTTGGACAGATCAAGGCCGCGTTCGCGACGGCGTCACGTCAACGCACCCCCGGTTCACTCCTGAACAAACGGTGCACGTCGTCGTTCGCGGTCGGCAAGAGGGTGCGAGCGGAAACCGGCCTGGGCGAAGGCGCGGTGTCGGTCAGCTATGCGGCCATCTCGCTCGCGCGCAAGATCTTCGGCAATCTGCATGAGCGTCGGGTGCTGGTGGTCGGGGCTGGCGAGATGGCCGAGCTGACCGCGATACATCTGCAGTCGCAACCGGTCGCCCATATCGTGGTCGCCAACCGGACCCTGGCTCGGGCTCAGGCGCTGGCGCACAAAGTTGGGGGGACGGCGGCGGAGTGGTCAGCCCTCGACGACGAGCTGATCCACGCGGACATCGTGGTCACCGCGACCGGCGCCCAAAACGCGGTCATCAGTGCTGACTCGATCGGCGCCGTCATGCGCGCCCGTCGTAATCGGCCGTTGTTCGTCGTCGATATCGGACTGCCACGAGACGTGGACCCGGCCGCCGGTGAATTCGAGCAGGTGTTCCTCTACAACATCGACGACCTGCGGGCGATGATCAGCGAAAACCTCGCCCGCCGCCAGGAGCAGACCACACACGCCGAGGCGATGATTGGGCGTGAAGTTGACCAATTTGCGATCTGGCAGCGGTCCAGGGGGACCATTCCCACGGTGGTGGCGCTGCGTCGTCGGTTCGAGGCGGTGCGACAGGCGGAGCTGGAGCGATTGACACCGAAATTGCACGGGCTCTCAGCCGACGCACGCGCCCAGGTAGAAGAAGTCACCAGGTTGTTGGTGCAAAAACTACTGTTGGCGCCGACCGCGCAGCTGAAGGCCGCCCCGGACGAAGCGACCGCCGCCCGGTACTCAGAAGCCCTCACGCAGCTGTTCGAATTAGAGGAGCCTCGCCCAACCGACGGGGCTATCGACCAGGGGGACCGCGCCGACGCCGGATCTTCCGGAACCAGCGCCCCCACTCCAACGGCGAAGAGCCCGGTAGCATCGTGACCGCACTCAAACTTGGCACGCGTGGTAGCGCGCTCGCGCTCTGGCAGGCTGAACGCGTGGCGGACGAAATCCGCGCCCACAGCGGACGCGACTGCGAACTCGTCATCATCACCACCACCGGCGACCGCCTGACTGAGGTGTCGTTGTCGACGGTGGGTGGGAAGAACGTGTTCGTGAAGGAGATTGAACAAGCCCTGCTCGCTGGCGATATCGACCTGGCCGTGCACAGCGCGAAAGACATGCCAGCAGAGTTGCCAGGCGGTCTCGCCATCCCGGCGGTTCTCGCGCGGGCGGACCCGCGGGACGCTGTCGTCCTGCCGGCCGGCGCAGCCCCGCTCCCGGCGGTGCCAACGGCCGACCTCCGCCTGCAATTCGGAGCCTCCCCACGTGTCGGCAGTGGCAGCGTCAGACGCGTGGCACAACTCCGCCGGGTGTGGCCGACGGCCCAGTTTGGTCTGATCCGCGGCAATGTCGGTACACGCCTTCGCAAACTCGACGCGGGGGACTACGATCTGCTGATTCTCGCGGCGGCCGGCCTGACACGTCTGGGGTATCAGGACCGGATCTCGGCCACGGTCGATGTCGACACCTGTGTGCCGGCGCCGGGCCAGGGGATCGTCGCGATCGAAACGCGGTCCGACGATCAGGAGACAATCGACGTGCTGGTCACCATGACTGACGCTGCGGCCGCGGCGGCCTTGACCGCCGAGCGCGCCGTCGTGGCGAGACTCGGCGGCGGGTGCCAGGTTCCTATTGGGGCGTTCGCGGAGTGTCAGGGTCAGGAGCTCAGGCTCCGGGCCGTGGTCACCTCGCTCGACGGCTCGCTGGTGCTGCGACGTGAGGCCACCGGGACGACGGCCGACCCACGCGGGTTGGGCCTGACCGTCGCCGAGGGACTGTTGGAAGACGGCGCTGAACCGTTGCTGGACGCGGCCAGAAGCGACGCCACTACAGACCGTGCCATGCCATGAATGACCCACGCATCTATCTCATCGGGGCCGGGCCGGGCGACCCCGGGTTGTTGACGCTCAAGGGCCACCGCTATCTCTCCACGGCCGACGTCGTGGTCTACGACCATCTCGTGCATAAGCGCCTGCTGCGGATGGTTCGGCCTGGCGCGGAGATGATCGACGTGGGACCGGCGGCGCCCCAACGGCTCGAACAGGACGCCATCTGCCTGTTGCTGGCTGAAAAGGCACGGGAAGGCAAGACGGTGGCGCGGCTCAAGTGGGGCGACCCGTTCGTCTTCGACAGTGGCGGCCAGGAAGCGCTGTTTCTCCACGAACAGCGGGTTCCGTTCGAGGTCGTGCCGGGGATCCCGTCCGGCATCGGCAGCCCGACGTTTGCCGGTATCCCCGTGACCTATCCGGAGGCGGGCGACACGCTCACGCTCGTCCGAGGGCACGAAGGCGACAACGACGCGCCGCCGAAGGTCGCCTGGAACCATCTGGCCCATGTCACGGGCACCATCGTCACCTACGGCGCCGGACCGCAGCTCGCCGCCATGGTCACGGCGCTGCAGCGTCACGGTCGCGCCGACGACGAGCCGGCCGCGCTCATCTACCGCGGGACGCTGCCGACCCAGCGCACCATCCAGGGGACGCTGGGAGAGATCGGCGAGCTCGTGAGCGGTCCGGACCAGGGAGAGCCGGCCGTGCTGGTGGTCGGCGGGGTCATCGGACTGCGTGACCACCTGCGCTGGTTCGACTCGCGTCCCTTGTTCGGGCGGCAGGTGGTGGTCACGCGGCCCCGGGCGCAGGCGTCCGATCTTGTCGAGCGGCTCGAACAGTTGGGGGCCAACGCGGTGGAAGTACCGACGATCCAGATTGTCGACCCGGAGGACATCGCGCCGCTCGACGAGGCGTGCACTCAGATTCAGACCTTCGATTGGGCGGTCTTCACCAGTGCGAACGCCGTGTCGTATTTCATGCGACGACTGCTCGCGGGTCCCACCGACGTACGCGCACTCCACGGCGTTCGATTGTGCGCGGTGGGACCAGCCACCGCCGACGCGCTGTCGCGCTACGGACTCAAGGTTGATCTGATCCCCGACGAGTATCGTTCCGATGCCATCGTCCGC
The DNA here is from genome assembly GCA_005778315.1 of Acidobacteriota bacterium. GTDB lineage: Bacteria > Acidobacteriota > Vicinamibacteria > Vicinamibacterales > UBA8438 > UBA8438. Next base: position 1,078 of record SXOW01000300.1, on the reverse strand, counting down.
GTGATGTCTCGTCACCACGACCTGGCCGGCCAGTCGGTCCTCCTCCCCCGCGGTGACCTCGCCCTCGACCTCCTGCCGTCCGCCTTGCGTCAGGTCGGAGCGATCCCGACCACCGTCATCGCGTATCGGACTGCGGCGGTTGACCTGGACACGTCGGCCGGTCCCGACATCTATCGACTGCTCCTCGAACGGCAGATCGACATCGTCACCTTCACCAGTGGATCCAGTGTCACGAATTTCGTCAAGGCGCTGGGCGCAGACCAGGCGGCGGACCTCCTGGCGCACGTGGATGTCGCCTGTATCGGCCCGGTCACGGCCGATATCGCACACCGCGCCGGCGTCACGACCACCATCATGCCGTCCGTGTCTACGGTGCCGCACCTGGTCGACGCGATCGTCGCGCACACGCAGTCACACGGGCCGCGAGGAGCACCTCGATGACCGGGCTCAATCTGGTTCACCGTCCCAGACGGCTGCGGGCCACGGCCGGTGTGCGGGCGCTGGTGCGAGAAACGCGGCTGAGCGCCGAGGCGCTCGTATATCCGTTGTTCGTGGTCGGAGGCCACGGTGTCCGGCAGGAAATCTCGTCCATGCCCGGGGTCTTTCAACTGTCAGTCGACGAGGCGGTGCGCGAGACGACGGCGGCGCGAGACGACGGCGTGCAGGCGGTGCTCCTGTTTGGCATCCCCGCGTCGAAAGACGCCATCGGGTCGGCCGCGTCAGACCCGGCGGCGCCGGTGCAAACGGCCACTCGGGCATTGCGCGAGCAGTGCCCGGACGTCACCATCATCACCGATGTCTGCCTCTGCGAATACACATCACACGGCCATTGCGGGGTGCTCGATGGCGAGCGCATCCTCAACGACGCCACGGTCGAACGTCTGGCCCTGGCCGCAGTGTCGCACGCCGAAGCCGGCGCCCACATCGTGGCCCCATCAGACATGATGGATGGCCGCGTCGCCGCCATGCGCGCCGCACTCGACGCACGCGGATTCGACGAGGTGTCGATCATGTCGTACGCGGCCAAGTACTGCTCAGCCTTCTACGGCCCATTCCGGGAGGCCGTCGACTCGGCGCC
>SXOW01000299.1 GCA_005778315.1 Acidobacteriota bacterium | reverse complement strand
GACGGGCTCTGCTGCCTAGTCCCAAGACGTTTCGGCCTACACTTGGCCGTCACCAAGGATTAATCGTGTCCGCGCGACGCTAACTGCTATAGTTCCGGCGACTTGTCCCTCACTCCCGGCACCCGTCTCGGCGTGTACGAGGTCACCGCGCTCCTTGGCGTCGGGGGATGGGGGAAGTCTACAAAGCCACCGACACGAATCTGAAACGAGCCGTGGCGATCAAGGTGCTGCCAGCGTGTGCGGCGTGACCGGCTTGTCGATCTGGGCGCGCTGGGCCGCGAGTCGCACGGCTGCCCAGATCGGTTTGGTCGTGATGGGTTTGTCGGCTCGCCACCCGTCCCGCGTGCCGGGGAAAGAGATGCGTCTCGGGCCGCATCCAGCGGTAGTACTCCCGCAGGCCTGCGAGCAGCGTCGGACAGAGGGGGACCTCGCGATCCCGACCGCCTTTTGCCCTGGTCGACGCGCAGCAGCATGCGCTGACTGTCGATGTCCCGGACCTTGAGGTGGGCCACCTCGCTGCGGCGCAAGCCGGCGCGATACAGCGTGAGCAGCAGCGTGCGGTGATAGAGGTTCTTTGCGCCGGCGATCAGGCCCTGTACTTCCTCCGGGCTGAGGACGACGGGGAGGCGTCTCCGACGCTTCGGATACGGCAGGTCTTCCTTCATGTCCCGCCGCTTCCAACACACGCAGGAAGAAGAACCGGCGCGCGGCGATCTCGGCGACAACGGATCCCACCGCCAGCTTCCGTTCTTCGAGTAGATACACCGGGTAGCGCCGGAGATCGCCGGGGCTGACGCGGTCGAGTCGACCGCCGCTTCGTCGGTGAAACGCCTTCACGATCTGGAGATAGCTCGCGGGTGGTGGTGGCGTAGTGGCGGCGCACGAAGTTCGTCGTGCAGGCGTTGGAGCAGCTTGGTCACAGGCAGTACTTCCTGTAACCGACCCTACTTCGCACGAATCACCCAGCTGCCCGTCGGCCGCCGCGCCAGCGGCTTCGTTCACGTCGCGTAGTGTTGATCTATCCTGAATCGGACCCTCAAAAACGAAGGGTTCCTCACACGAATGTATGCACGGTTTGGGGCAGTGGAAGGTCCGCCATGCAGTGATAGAGGTTCCGGATGTAGTTCGTGGCCGTCCTGAATCCGTAGGCCTTGTGAATGACGAGCTTCGCTTTGTTGTTCAAGCCCTCGACGGTGCCGTTGTCGATGGGCATGCGGAAGTAGTGGAGGATGTCGTCCTCGTGACGGCGCAACATCCAGGCGAAGTCCCGCAGGGGCGGGAGACGTGAGTGCGTGGCCCACCAGAACCAGCGCGTCTAAGGTTCACACCAAAGTAGTCGTGGATCACCTTGTCGCGCATTCCGGCGATCCGCCGCCACGGGATCTCGGGCCGGCGTGACCTGGTGTCCTCGGAAAGATTCTTGACGGCCTGTCCGATGATCTCCAGCTTGCGCAGCGTTGCGTCCTGACGCATCCGGTCGTCGAGGAACGCGCGGTGATTGCTGCCGCAGTATTCGGCAATATCCTGCAGCGCGTCTCGGATGTGCTGGAGGTAGACCCGGTCGTCCTTCATAGGGCCGCGGCTTCGGCCAGGATCCGCTGCTGCAAGTACGGACTGAGACCGCCGTCTGTCTGCACATCAACGGGTCGTCCGAGGAGGGCTTCGAGGTCCTGCTCGAGGGCGATCACATCGAGCAAGCTGCGTCCTGGTTCCACGTCGACAAGGAGATCGACGTCGCTGTCCGGACGATCCTCTCCCCGGGCGATTGAGCCGAAGACGCGGACGTTGCGCGCCCCGTGGCGCGCGGCCAGTTCAAGGATCGCCCGCCGGTGCGCGTGCAGCGTCTCGATCGGCATGGGTCATCATAGCGAGTCGGCTCAATTGCACCAAGGCACAGCACGTGGACGCAGGCGGTGTGATGAACGGAGGGCCGTCGTCGTCGCCGATGGTCACGCGGAGCTCGCCGAGGTCAAGGCTCGTCGCGACGCGCCGACCCGCCGCTGCGGCCTCGACTTCAGCTGCGCGCCGCGTCCCCGCATCGCGCCTACGGACCGCACGGCGGCTTCTATCTAGACTCTTTTTGGGTTCCAAATAGGAACCTGTTGATAAATGAGTACTTAGCACGTCGTTTTCGTCTACGGATGCAAACGTCTTCGACAGGGGACGACGGCCGTGTCGCCCCTTTGCACGTGGTCAGATCCGCCCGTTCTCCCCTCGCGAAACGGAGGCCCTCGCCGTTTGGCATGGCCTTGACCACCTCGATGGGCCGGCCCATCCGGTGCGCGATCGCGCGCCGCCCGCTCGTACAACCGATCTGACACGGCGGCGGCGTGATCGCCGAGCGCCAATGTCCCGCGATCTGGTCCGATATCTTCTGAATTTGCCAGACCTCCCGCCCGTGATGCGTACGCCGCCATGCGCGATTCCCAGGCCGCGCCGATCGCGCCGGAGCCCTGTCACGCGTTTTGCCAAGGCATCGGCGCACGCCGGGCGAGCGGGACCGCCACGGCGTGCCACGCGCTGAGAGGACACATCCGAGGTGCGGGGCATCGCGGTCCGATGTCAGGCCACGGAGGAGGCGACATGAGTCACGACAGCGGATCGATCATCGTCGAGGCCCGCGCCGCGTACCGCGCAGGGCTGTGCATCCTGCCCGTGGCCAGCGACGGCACGAAGCGCCCGGCGGTGTCCTCGTGGACCAAGTACCAGACCTCGCGCCCCACGGCGGCCCAGATGCGCGCCTTCCGGTTCGCACGGCGCCACGGCTTCGGCATGGTCGCCGGCTCGGTCAGTGGCCGGCAAGGAGTGATGGCAGTTGCCGGCGACGCTCGAGCCGCTGTTCCAGGAGCTTGCCGCATCCGTCCACGTCACGCCCGTGATGAACGGTGAGGATCTGCAGAGAGGCTTCAAAGAAGCAGGCGGGTAGACCCCATGGGGATTGGGATGACCCGGCGGCCGCATAGACACGGGACAGCCGTCTATTGGCCATATACCCGAGACGTATCGTCTTGAGGGGCTGGCGATAGCAATATCGTAGGGGTTCGAATCCCCCTTCCGCACCAGATCACTAAGAGGCCCGCTTTTCCGGGCCTCTTTCGTTTCTCCCTCTAAAACAGCTAACGGATAGCTACGAGCTGAGCGGCGGGCTGGCAACCGCCAACAGAGAAGCGAATGCCCGACAATCTACGGTCGAACCGGAACAGGAGAATCGAGCAGCTTCACTGCGCCGGAATTCCCCTCAAGTAAGACTTGAAGAGCCAATGGGTGACGACAGACGATTCTAGAGCCCCCTCATCGCCGAGCCGGGCCGTCGACCGGCCCGCGGCGACAGCGGTCGTAATGCTCTGACTCCGGAGCGCCGTTCGCCCCAACCGGCTCGCCCAGCCGCCCCAACCGGACGCCAGACCGTCCTCACCACCGGCGCCTAGGTCGGCTTCGCGTCAACCACCCTGTGCGATCACGTCGGCAACCCGACCCGACGACCATCGGTGGGCGTCAACCCGTCGAACTCCGGTGGTGACATGACGAAACCATCCAGCCAATGTGACCGCTCCAGCGCGTTGAAGTAGATGTTGAACAACAGCCGCTTTCGCCGGCCGTCGTCGGTGACCAGATCGTCGACATACGACGCCATGGCGCGCGCGGTACTCATCACACGTGACGCATCGGGCGTCCACCGATCGGTGACGCTCCCCGTCCGGTAGCGCTTCCGCATCGTTCGCCCGTTCGTCGAAGAGGACCTCGCCGATGAGCGACAGCTCGAACAACCACGCCCGCTCGGCGTGGACCAGGTCGCGAGTGGGCCGGATCAACAGAGGGCCCGAGGGCAGGCACTGGCGTCGTATCAGTGCCTTGAACGCGCCATTGAACAAGCCCTGCCAGAACAAACCCATCGAAAACTGATCCCGGCCGGCACGCGGCCGGAGCGGAAAATTGGGTTCGTCGCGGTCAGGAAGCCGCTCGCCATGCAGGGCCTCTGCCCGTACGTAGCCATGGCAGAGCACGGCGACAGGCCGCATTCGGAGTGTTTCGGCCAACCAACCCGTTGATGCCGCCTCGACGCTGTCATCGTGCGGAATGATCCGGAAGAAATCCATGGACGCGTGCGAGATGAGCACATTGACGTTGCTCATCCAGTTCCCCCCTGCAGTCGAACGCAGCACCGTCACGAGCGGTTCGTCGCGATACCGCTCGACGATCCGATCCGCCGCCTCGTAGAGGCCGTGCTGATCCGAGCAGAGCACCGCGGTGCCCTGCGCAACATGTTCGTCGACGTTCCCGCACACCAGATCGAGAAGCGGCGCCGACCGATGCAGCCGGATGAGGCAGGACACGTCGGTCAGCGTCATGACCGTGACAGTCGCTCGTGGATCATCTCAGCCGCGCGAACACCGAACATCGGTGCCAGGCAGAACTTGCCCGTCTCGAGCGAGAGCCACGTGCCTTCCATGCTCGGACCCACCTCATGGCGTTCATGAAGACCGCTGACGGGGTCGTCGATATCGGTCCATCCGAGTGCCATGATGTAACCGCCTCCGACGCAGGCCCTGTGCAGAACTCCGGCTGGTCGGCCAACGCGGGAATCACACTCGCAAGACCCGCAATGGCCTCGCGCCGGACCGCGTCGTCGTCGCGTCCGTCGATCGCGATGCGCAGCGGGTCAGCTCCGCCCCCGGGGGTGAAGCCGACGAGGCAGCTTCGATACCAGCTCAGGTACGACCGACCGGATGTGTAGGGTACATAGTCGCCAAGCGGACCGAGTATTACGGTCGTCGGAGGCACCGACAGGTCGGCCGGCGTCTTGAATGACACCAAGGCCTTCCATCGCCACAACCACGGCTTGTGTGACATACGGCCGATGAGTGAGTCGACGTACACCCGGTTTTCCCACAGACAGTTCGCAACGGCCGCCCCTCGAATCGGACCTCACCCTCGGGAGACCGAACGACGATTCTGTGGCCTTCGCCGACCACCTCAGCCCCTGTGACTTCATGATCGCCGAGAAGTCGATCAGGGGTTCCGCGAGGACCGCGGCACCGACGACGCTCGCCACATAGTTCGGGTCAACGGCCATTTCACTCGTGTGGATCGCCGCCTGCGTCGAGTCGGCGTAGGTCGATCGTACGAACTCGTCGGGTAGATCCCGCGTCGGTGCCAGGGCGCGGCCGGTGTGGTCAGCGAGCAGCGTGTCGACCTTTGCGAAATGCCGCCGAATGTCGTCCACACTGAGCAACGAGTCGGCATGGACCACGTACACGAATCCGTGGGAACGCGGAATCGCCTCCTGAGGCACGCGCGTCACCTGCTCGATCGCGTCGAGGAACGACAGCGACCCCGCCATCACCACATGATGCGTCTTGTGTGCCGGGTCGGCGGCATAGATGTACCACCTCAGGTGCAGCTTGCCCTCGTTGTGTCGGCTGGCGCCGCTGACCGGACGGGCCTTCCTGTCGACCAATGTCACCCGGTGTTCCAGTTGAGCGAGTCGCAGTGCGACGCAACACCCGGCAAGACCCGCCCCCAGCACCACAACCGAACGAGTATCAGACATCGAGTCCTCCACGTCGCGTGAACAGTGTCGCCTCCTGTCATGACGACCTCGGCGTGCTCCAGAGTGTCAAGGCGCCACCTGGATGGAAAGCGTGGCCGCCCCACCGCCGCGGCGTGTCGCCGGAGCACGGCCGCAGGTGCCCTGTCGGGGGAACCCGGCGCGCTGGAGCGACGACACCCGTGTAGGCAGGAAGCGGGGGACGAGACGCGCCTGGACGGTCTGCTCAAAGGGCTAGGCGATGCGGATCAGGGTGGGCTCGCTCCAGGCGCGTCCGAAGAACGAGACGCCGACCGGCAGCCCGTGACGTTCGCCGGCGGGGACACTGATGCTGGGGTGCGTTGGCTCCTTACCGTTCGTCGGTTGCTGCCAGCTCCTGCGTACGGGACCCGGCCATGATGTTGTAGAGGCCGTAGTTGCCTTCGTGGCACGCGAACTCGAAGATCAGGTCCGGGTTCCGTTTCATCGGCAGCTGCGCGGTCCAGGGGCTGACCCAGATGGTCGGATCGGTGGCCGTGAACTCGTAGATCAGCGTCGCGCGATCGGTGCGGCTGAACCGTTCGATGAGTGACAGGTTCTCGCCAGTCGACAGCAGCGGCCGCCCGACCTGGTCATGCTTGCCGTTGAACTGGGTGGTCTCGACCACGAGCGTCTCGCCCTCCCAGTGGCCGCGCGAGTCACCCATCCATTGGCGAATCCGGGACCCGACGTGCGGCCGCCCGTCCAGGGGGATGATGCGCACGTCGTGGTTCTGCTCGTTGAGCAGCGCCACGTAGCCGGGCGCCTGGAACACCTGCACGTTGTTGTTGTAGCCGCCGACGCTGATCGGCGGCCCCGCCTTCGCGTGCTGGATACACCGATCGCCGGCATCGAGGTCCGTCCACGATGCGACCGGCAACGCGCCGCGGCGGGTGGCGGCGATCCGGCTGGCTTCCGGCGAGTCGGCCCGCCGCTGCGCCTCCGGCATCAACCGAGGCAGGCGCCCATCGGGGGGATCCACGATCAACGACGTGCGCCGGGTGCCCACGGCCGTCGTCCCCCCGTCCAGCCAGAAGTTGTTGTAGAAACCGGGGGTGCCGTCTTCCCGGGTGTCCACCTGGTTGTTGGCGGCCGTTCGCTCGGCGCCCCGAGTCAACAGCCGCTGATTGCGGTCGAGGTTGTCCCGTTCGAGGCTCGCGGCTTCTTCCTCCGTGAGGAATGCTTTGTCCGCCTGCGCGTCCGGGCGTTGCAGGGGCGTGACCGTCCGGTAGTCCCAGACGCCCTGCAGGTCCGGGTCACCCCACGGCGTTCGGGCCGCGCCGGTCGAGTGCGCCGCGGCCGACAGCGACGTCACCATGACGGCGATCACTCCACCCACACCGGCGACGGTTCGAGTGCTCATCTGACCCTCTCCTTCACCTTCTGCGCGTATGCGGTCTTCATCTG
>SXOW01000298.1 GCA_005778315.1 Acidobacteriota bacterium | reverse complement strand
GCAGGCGGGCGTGCTCGGCGTAATCGCTGGGCACGCCGACCGGTTGGTCGACCACTGGGAGCTCCTCGGTGTTCTGCCGCTCGGCCAACTCGATGCGGCGCTCGATGTCTCGCACCGCTTCGGCATACTCGTCCAGCTTCAACCGATCGCCGGATCCCACCACCTGTTCCAACCCACGGAGTTCCTCGCTGACCAGGTCCAGGATGCTCTGGTCTCGTTGCATGCGCGCCATCCGCGCGGCGGGGTCGGTGCTGCCGGTGGTACCGAACAGGCGTTCGAACACCGCGCGTGGGTCGTTTTCAACGGGCAACGGCGTGGTCGGTGTGCGCCAGGCAATCGTGTTCGTGTAGGCGCAGCTGGCGCCACCGTCGCAATTGCCGACCATGGCGTTCGACTCGATGCCCAGCTCCAGCGACGCAATCTGGGTCTCGGCGGAGAGCGCACGAGCGGCAATCTGATCCATGGAGACCGCCGCCGACACATCGGCGCCGGTCGTCACCTTGAACGGGACACAGGTCAGGAAGGTCCCCGCCGACCGCGAGTGGTCCCCACCGCCCTTCACCAGATTCGCAGCCTCATCATCGAGTCCACCACAAATCAGCACCCGGTCTTTGAACGCGGCCAATGACTGCAGGGTTGGCGGCAATGCGGCGAGCGGCCCCGGCTCGGCCTGCGGGTACCAGTACGGCATCGACATCCCGTTGGGCACGTAGAACACGCCGAACCGCGTCACCGGCGCGGCGGCCGTCCGGCTCTGCGCGGTCAGCGCGGGCACCATGCTGTCCAGCAGCGGCAGGGCCAGACTGGCGCCCAGGCCACGGAGCACGGTGCGGCGCGGGAGGTGGGTCTTGGTGATGAACATCGGGCTTCCCCTTCTTGGGCCGGACGGCGGCCGCGCCGACACCTACTGTGCGGCCGCGACTGGCTCCGGCACCTGACGCATCTGAAACTGGTCACTGGCCACGATAGCCAACACGAGCGACGACCAGCGATACCCGTCGCCGGCCAGGTCGCGGACGATGCGGCGGACGGCTGGCGCATCGTGATAGTCATCGGCCCCGCGCCCCAGGGCGTAGGTCATCAGTTTCTCGACCACGGTGCGGACGACCTCATCACCCGAGGCAAGCAGCGCCTGCCTGAACGTGGCCGGACTATCGACGCTCTGCCCATGCCACGTAATCGCGGGGTTGATCGGCGCGCCGCCATCGGTGTCGCGCCAACGCCCGATCGCATCGAAATGCTCGAGGACGAACCCCAACGGGTCCATCTGGGCGTGGCAACTGGCGCACACCGGATTGGCACGATGCTGTTCCATCCGCTCCCGCAGCGACGTCGGCTGTCGGCGGTCGTTCTCGGCCAACGGGGGTACGTTGGGCGGAGGTGGGGGCGGGGGCGCACCCAGCAGGGTCTCCAGGACCCATTTCCCACGCAGCACCACCGAGGTGCGATTCGCGTAGGAGGTGACCGTCAGCAGACTGGCGTGGCCCAGCAAGCCATGGCGTCGATCGTCGTTCCACTGGTGCCGGCGAAACCGGTTGCCGTAGATGTTCTCGACCCCGTAGTGCCGGGCAAGCTGCTCGTTCAGGAACGTGTAGTTCGCGTCGAGTAACTCAGGAATCGGCCGATCCTCCTGGACCTGACTCCGAAAGAACAACTCGGTCTCTTCGACCATCGCCGCCCGCAGGGTGTCGTTGAAGCCGGCAAACAGTGCACCGTCCGGATCCTGCGAGTTGATGTTCCGAATCTGCAGCCATTGGCCGACGAAGTCGTCCATGAAACGGACGGCCCGCGGGTCCGCAAGCATGCGGCGCACCTGTGCAACCAGCGTCTGTGGCTCCTGTAGTTCTTCACCCGAGGCCAGGCGCACCAACTCATCGTCGGGAAGGCTCTTCCAAAGAAAAAAGGACAGACGGGACGCCAACTCGAGGTCGCTCAACTGGTAGGTGTCGCCCGGCCGGGTGTCGACCGGCTGACGCTCGACGCGCAACAGGAAGGCCGGCATCGACAACAGTGCCTCGAGCGCCCGCTCAATGCCGGCTTCGAAGTCGCGGGCGTCCCGACCCTGGCGATAGACCCCGAGCAGCGGGTCGACGTCGGCCGCCGTCACCGGTCGCCGGTAGGCCCGGGCCGCCAGCGTCGCGATGATCTCCCGGGCGCACGGCTCTTCTTCCTCCGCCGACTCTGGCTGACAGCGGAAAATGCGTCGGCGCGTCTCGGTGTCTTTCGGTACCGCACCGCCGAACGGGCCGGACACGAACACCTTGTCGACCCCGGGCAAGAGGCTCGGCGGATGCGGTGAGGGCGCCGCGTCGGTGAACGCCACCGACACCAGCCGCGTGCCGGCTTCGACCGGGACCCGTATCTCCAGTTCGTGGTCGGCCGTGATCCGGTATTCGTGCAGTCGCTGGCCGGCGACGTCATCCTCGGGCGCCGCGATCAATTGACCGGGGTCCGGTCCAGGATAGAGGCCACCGATCTCGAAGCGGCGAATCAGGGCATGGTCGATCCGCAACTCGATCTGATGTGCGTTCTCGGCGATCCCGTCGATGGTCTCAATGGTCTCGTTCCGCTTGAGGCGGACCGCGAAGGCATACTCGCCATCGAGTGGAAAATGGTGGCGCGTGGCCAGCCCACCGTGCGTGGCAAACGGCAGGTCATCGCCGGCACGGAGATCTCGACGCTCGTACCCCACCTGATACAGCTGCATCACGGGCCGGGTGTCAGGGCTGCCGACCGCGGCACGCGCGACCTTGGTGGCGGCCGTGATGTAGCGCGCCATCAGTCCCGGCGTGATCGACAACACGTCCGCGTTGTTGTCGAACCCGAACCCGGCCATGTCTGACGGCAGCAACGCACTGCCGTCGATTTCCAACCCGAGCAGATCTTCGATGGCGTTGACGTATTCGAGACGGTTGAGCCGTCGAGAGGCGACACGTCCAGGATTCGAGCGCTGGGCCGCCAGGCGGTCGAGTGCCGTCTCGAGCGTGCTCGCGAACGCGTCCAACACCGCGGCCTCCGGACGTGGCCGGCCCTCGGGTGGCATCTGCCCCTTGCGCAGCTTGCGAACGATCTTCTCGAGCAATGCGGTGTTGCCGGACACGTCAGCGAGGTCCAGCGCCTCGAGCGAGAGGCCTCCGGCTTGTGTGCGCTCGTTGTGGCAGGTCACGCAGTAACGGTCCACCAGCTCTCGGTCGGCCGCGGGCTGTGCAACGCCAACTCCCACCGCGCCATGGATTGGGGTACCGGCAACGACGGCGAGCGACAGCAACACAGCGGCGGTGGCGACGCGCGGTCTGAACATGGCCAGGGCCTCACACAACGGCGGCGGGATCGGGCAAACGGTCTCGAAAGTCGCAGTATACCCCCCGCGTAGGGGTCGGGTCATGCGTGGTCGGGTCATGCCTGGTGAGCTCGCGCTGCCCGAGCCTGCTCGCCCAACGCGCGCCGGTCGAGCCGCGCATAGACCGGCGCCAGAATGCCCAGGAACCACACAACGGCGAACAAGCCGGCCAGGAGGTCGAACACCGCGAAGTTGGTGAGTTTCACGAACACCGTGTCGTGCACCGTGAGAAAGGGGTAGCGACGCGGGCCCAGAACGGGTCTCAACCAGATATCGACGAAGTAGAACATCTGCCAGGAGTGAGAGCGCACGAAGCGGCCGATCTTGACCACGAGCCGCAGCGTGCCTCGCACGCCGTAGTCCACCCGCAACATCGTCCGGATCTCGCGAAAGAACGGGGTCAGCAACAACTTCCCCATGCCGAGGTCGCGCTGCTGACGATAGACATCGGGCAAGCGTTCGAAGAAGGCGCTCGCACCAGCCCAATACAGCCCCATGAGCATCGCCATCAGGATGTAGAGACGATAGAAGCCCGCCGCTTCGAACCGCCTCGCGGACGTCCGCAATGTTCCGGGCAGCAGCACCCACCGTCCGTGGCTCCGAATGTCGGCCGCTATGCGCTGATCTTCCAGGAAACCGAGCGACTCATCGAAACCGCCCAGCGTGTCGAAGAACCCGGGCGTCAGGAGCAGGCCTTGGTCGCCGTTCACGACATGGGGCCGGTCGAACGCCATCTTTTCCTCGGCGTAACGAAACGCCACCGGGTGACGGCGCCGGTCGCGACGGTCGAATTCCAGTCGACAATGCCCAGCCACCCGGTCGTGACCCGCGGCCTGTCGCGCCGCGTCCAGCGCGTCCCGCGCCAACCGCAGGAAAGCGTCGGAGGTCAGCCGGGTGTCCGCGTGCAAGAAGAACAGGTAGGCACCGCGTGCGGCGCGTGCGGCGTCATTCATTTGGCGCCCGCGGCCCCGGCCGCACGTGAGCACCCGGACACAGGTGAACTCACGGGCCAGCTCGACCGTACGGTCGTCTGACCCCCCATCAGCGACCAGCACCTCGAAGCTGACGTCCACCTGGTCTTGGAGATCGCGCAACAACGCGGGGAGCGCGGCTTCTTCGTTGAGTGTGGGCACGATGACCGAGATGTCGAAGGGCGCCACGTCGCGAATGTACCACGGGGGTCGGCTTGCCCCTGTGCACGCATGGGGATGGACACCGCCGCGCGCCGGTGCGTATAGTGCCGCCTATGCGCGTCTTCCTCTCCGTCGCGATCCTGTTGGTGGCTACCGGCGCCGCTGGACAGGACCTCCGGTTGCTCCAGGCCGTGGTGAACCAGGACGCGTCCGCGGTGACGGCGCTCCTGGCGGCAGGAGCAGACGTACACGCCGAGCGGGCCGACGGCGTGACCGCCATGCTCTGGGCCGCGCACGAGGATGCCCTCGACCTCGCCCAGCAGCTGATCGCGGCCGGCGCGGACGTGAACGCCGACGACGACCACGGCGTGACCCCGCTCGATCGGGCGGCTGAGAACGCCAGCGTGGCGATGACGGAGCTCTTGCTCGCGGCGGGCGCTGACGCGGACCACGCCCAGACCAGCGGATTGACCCCTTTGATGACCGCAGCGCGCACCGGCAACGTGACCATTGTCCGAGCGCTCATCGAGCGGGGCGCCGACGTCAATGCAGCGACCCGGGAGACCGGGAGTACGCCGTTGATGTGGGCCCTGGCTGCTCCCCACCACGACGTAGCCCGGCTGTTGCTTGCCCGCGGCGCCGACCCGAGCATCTCGACCCCAGCCGGCTTCACGCCGCTGATGTTTGCGGCCCGCAACGGCGATCTCGACATGGGTGAGGCACTGGTGAACGCCGGTGTCGACGTCAACGCCCCCAGCGCGGACGGCACACACGCGCTGCCATTCGCCATCGTGAGCGGGCGTGAGTCGTTCGCCCGGTTCCTGCTCGACCGGGGCGCGGACCCGAACGGCCGGATGGGCGGGGTCACCGCCCTCCACGCCGCGGCGGGAGATGTCGGTCCCTGGCTGGCGGACTGGACACGGCGACATGGCGGCAGCAGCGCGGGGCGCCTGGGTGCCGAGGGGCGACTGACGCTCGTACAGGCGCTGCTGGCGCGCGGCGCGGACGTCGACGCCGAGATCACCTCCTGGACGATGCTGATGAACTACATCGGCTACCCCAAAAAAGGGGCGTTCGAACCGTTCTCGCCGGGCACCGGCGACCTGCGCGGGGCGAGCCCGTTGTGGGTGGCCGCGTTCGACATGAACGGCGCGGGGACTCAGGTCTTCAGCGTGACCCCAAGTCGCACCGACAGCAGCGCTGAGGTCCTGCGGGCCCTGCTGGCGGGCGGTGCCAACCCGCACCAGCCAACCGTTGACGGAACGACCCCGCTCATGGCGGCGGCCGGTCTGGGCCGTGCGACCTACACGCCGCGGGAACCGCGCGGGGTGCCATCGGCGACGGCAGAGGCGGCAGTCAGGGTGCTGGTCGAGGCCGGCGCCGACATCAACGCGGTCAATGAAGCCGACTTCACCGCCTTGCACGGCGCGGCGTTCCGGGGGCTCAACGAGGTCATCGAGTATCTCGTGGCCAACGGCGCCGACATCAACGCGCGAGACTTCAGGGGCCGCACCGCCTACCGCATGGCGGAGGGCTCCAAACAGTCGTTCCAGTTCCAGAGCTGGCCCGAAACCGCCGCGTTGCTGGACAGACTGGGCGCCAACACGAGGCTCGGTATTCCGGGGACGGTCCAAGAACGCCTGCGCGACGTGGTCGGACAGTAAGCTCGGGGCGTCTAGGGTCGACCGCTGAAGCGTTTGCATCGGCGGCTTCTAAAGCTCGTTCAAGCAAGCTACCTCACGTCCATCAAGCTCCCTCAGCAAAAACATATTTACGGGCTCGCGCGATTGGCCTGGCCGGTCTTGATTGAAGACGGGATTGCTGATCCCGAGATGCTCGCTCGGAAGCTGTCAACGACATTGAGACACCAAGGTCGGAGTAATTAGAGTCGCGATGCCGTCGAGCGTCATAACGGCGGAATGGCCGTGGGCGTCGCGAATCGGGTCGACCCAGAGGTCGTCCGCGGTGACGATCGTTGTTCCTGGGGTTTCCTGAGCGGTCGATTTCTTCGCCGGCGGATTGATCCACCCGGCGGTCGGCAGATCCGCGGGGTGTGGCCGCCCGTTGACGAAGCGCTCCGGATGCGCGGCGTAGGCGGCCGCGAGCACCTGCTGCCGCTGGGTGCGCACCGCGGCGGCCTGACCGAAAAGCACGACGGCGGGT
>SXOW01000027.1 GCA_005778315.1 Acidobacteriota bacterium | reverse complement strand
TGCACGCCACGATGCTGCACCTGCTCGGCATCGATCACACCAAGCTGACGTTTCCATTCCAAGGACGCAACTTCCGTCTGACCGACGTGTCTGGACGAGTGGTGCAGGGCGTGCTGGCGTAGCGCGTCGACGTAGAACCTGCTCGTGACCGCGCGCGCCGCGGACCAGCCTAGCAGCACGAGCAGGCGGTGGTCGACCGTGTCCGTTCGTTTCTGCATTGTCGACGACACCGATGACCTCGGCTCCCAACGTGATGTCGCCTCGGTCCCTGCTCGATTGTTCGCGAGCCGAACTCGAAGCGCTCGTCGTCGAAATGGGTGAAGCCCCGTACCGCGGCCGGCAGCTGTGGCGGGCGTTGTATCACGAGCTACGGGAGTCGTTCGACGACATGACGTCGCTCTCACGGGGGTTCCGCGCGGCGTTGCACCAACGGTGCGCGATCGGGCAGCTCGAGACCGTCTACCACCTCACGTCGCGCGACGGTTCGACCGACAAGGCGTTGTTCCGGCTGCCCGATGGCGAACTGATCGAGACCGTGCTGATGCGGTACGCACCGGACGGGCATCGGAAAGTTCGCCGAACCGTGTGCGTGTCGACGCAGGCAGGGTGCGCCATGGGGTGTACGTTTTGCGCGACTGGGCAGCAGGGCTTCAGACGGCACCTGTCGGTGGGGGAGATCGTCTCGCAAGTCATGTTCATGGAACGGCTCGCCAGGAAGGAAGATGAACTGGAGATTGCGGGAGGCATGCGGTCAAAGGGCGACCGACAGGGCGTTACGAACGTGGTCTTCATGGGTATGGGTGAACCGCTCGCCAACTACGACAACACCTTGAACGCGGTACGAACTCTCAACGACGAGCAGGGCCTCCACATCGGAGCCAGACGGATCACGGTGTCGACGGTCGGACTGGTGCCGCAGATCGTGCGACTCGCGAATGAACCCCTGCAGGTGAACCTGGCCGTGTCACTGCATGCGCCCGACGATGTCACACGAGCTGAAACGATGCCGGTGAATCAGAAGTATCCGCTGCGGCCTCTCATCGAGGCGTGCAAGACCTACATCGACAAGACCGGCCGGCGCGTGTTCTTCGAATATGTGCTGCTTCACGGTCAAAATGACTCCGTTGACCAGGCCCGCGAGCTGGGTCGGTTGCTCGCCGGCGTGTTGTGCCACGTCAACCTGAGTCCGGTCAATCCGACGGCCGACGGGCCGTTCGGGCGCCCCACCAGGGTTGGTCGTCTGGCGTTTCAAGACGCGCTGCGTGACTATGGCGTCCCGTCCACGATCCGCATGGAGAAGGGCATCGACATCGATGCGGGGTGCGGCCAGTTGAGAGCGCGCGCCGTGGGCGTAGAATAAGGCGTCCGTCACGACTCTCGAGGAACCCTGCCATGCGTGTCATCAGTTCTACCGCCGTGTGTGTCCTGCTCAGTGTGGTGTCGCTGTGGGCGCAGTCGTCCAGTCGGATCGCGGCCGAGGGTGGGGACATCGTCATTACGCCGATCATCCACGCGAGCGTGCAGATCGAGCATGCCGGAGTCGTCGTGCAGGTCGACCCGTGGAGCGTGGGCGATCTGTC
This sequence comes from Acidobacteriota bacterium, assembly GCA_005778315.1. Taxonomy (GTDB): domain Bacteria; phylum Acidobacteriota; class Vicinamibacteria; order Vicinamibacterales; family UBA8438; genus UBA8438. The sequence continues at coordinate 1,446 of SXOW01000027.1, read as the reverse complement.
GGACGCGAAGCCGGCCGACCTGATTCTGATTACCGACGACCCTGGGCACCACCTCGACCCGGATGCGATCGCCAAGCTGCGCAAGCCCGGGGCGCCAGTCGTGCTGACCGCAGCCGCGCAGGCGGGTTTCGCCGACGGCACGGTGCTGTCAAACGGGGAGAGCGGGTTGTTTGCCGACATCCGAGTGGAGGCGGTCGGCGCCTACGACATGACGCCAGGCCGTCCCTTCCATCCGCGGGGCGAAGCCAACGGCTATGTCGTGACGCTCGGAGGGAAACGGGTCTTCTTGGCCGGCGTGGGCGAGTGTGTGCCGGAAGTCCAGGCCCTGCAGGGTATCGACGTGGCATTCATGCCGATGAACCTGCCTGTCGACCGGATGCGGCCCATCCCCCTGGCAGAGTGTGTCAAGACGTTCAAGCCGAAGGTCGTCTACCTCAATCACTACGACCAGGCCTACACGGGATGGCTGTCGAACCCTCAAGGGGACCCGCCCGCCGACACCCAGGACACGCCGGCCACGATTCGCGCATTCGCAGCCGCGCTTGACGGCGAGGGGATCGAGTTTCGCGACGCCGCCTGGTATCCGCCGCGCGCTCGCTAGCGGCTCGGGTTGGCGGCGTTTTCTTCGGTTTGCAGCCAGGCCGCGAGTCGTCTCAGGCCCTCGGCGATGGAGATGGTTGGCGTATAGCGAAGTTCGCGTCTGGCCGCGCTGATGTCGAACCAGTGTGATGTTGCGAGCTCCTGGGCCACAAATCTGGTCATCCGAGGTTCGCCCGACAGTCGCAACCCGGCGTAGATGGCTTCCAGCACCGCCCCGGCCGCCCAGGCCACGCGGGTGGGTACGGCGCGGGTCACCGCGGGACACCCCGCGGCCGCCAGAATCCGGTCGATGAGTTCCCAGAGTGGCGTCGGCTCACCCTGGCTGATGAAGAATGCGCGCCCCGCCGCCCTCGGGTTGTCCTCGAGCGCGTCGGCGGCGAGCAGATGGGCGCGAGCCGCGTCGTCGACGTAGGTCGTGTCGACGATGTTCGTGCCGTCGCCCACCCGGCGGAGGGTGCCGGCGCGGGCCTGTCGGAGAAGTCGCGGCACGATGTGGTTGTCGTGCGGCCCCCAAATGAGATGCGGCCGCAGGGCCAGTGTCCGCAGGTGCCTATCGTTGGCCGAGAGGACCGCTTGCTCCGCGAGCGCCTTGGTGGCCCCGTAGTGCGAGTGGTGCCTGGTGGGGTACGGCACCGATTCGTCCACGCCGGCCATGGGCGCCCCGTCGAAGACGACGCTGGGAGAACTCGTGTAGACGAGACGGCTCACGCCCAGCCGACGACACGCGGTCAGGACGTTCTGGGTCCCGACCACGTTGGCCTGATGATACGCACCGTAGTCGCCCCAGATGCCGGCTTTGGCGGCGACGTGAAAGACCAGGTCGCACCCTGCGCAGGCGTCTTGCAC
>SXOW01000297.1 GCA_005778315.1 Acidobacteriota bacterium | reverse complement strand
GATGCCATTCGTGTCGCCGGAAGTAGGGGACGTCCGCGATGATGGCGAGTTTGCCGCGGGCGCGCGACAGGCTCACATTGATGAGATTGGATGCCGACGACCCTGGCCACCGATCTGAGAGCAACCTGCCGGGCGACAACGGTTCCGCGTCCGTGTCGACAATAGGGTGAGATCGGGGATCTCAGCTAACGATCCCGGCCGTCTCTGCCGGCTTGGACGACACGTAGCCATGATAGCCGGCCGGCGACGGGCTGCTAGTCCATGCCCGCCTGCTCACGCACATACCGCGCTGCCTCCTCGTGCGTCGCGAACCACACGTCGCCCTTGGTTTTGATGTGATCCAGCAGGCCTTCCAGCGCGACGATTCGTGATCGGTGCCCGCTGATGTGGGGATGCATGGTCAGTAGGAACATCGTCCCTTCTTCCCAGGCCTTGTCGAACTCGTCGACCCACACCTGCATGACGTCGCGTGGGTTCATGTAGCTCGTCCCGAGTGGATTGAAGAGTGGCGCGTCGTCGAGAATCCACTCCACCGGGAGTTCGACCACCCCGGTCGCTTCGCCGTCCTGGAGGAGTTCGTACGGTCGGTCGTCATGCATGAGCGAGCTCTCATACAGAAAGCCCAGGTCTCTGACTATTCGGAGCGTATTCGGGCTGTGGTTCCAGGACGGGGCACGATACCCGACAGGGCGCTCGCCGGTGATGTCCTCGATGGTGTCGACGGCCTGGCGGAGCAGTCGTGCCTCCGTCTCGCCGTCGAGACCGGTGTTGAGCTCGTGGATCCATCCGTGGACGCCGATTTCGTGCAAGCCGGACCGCTGGATGACGGCGGCCTGTTCGGGAGCCAGTTTCAGGCTCCAGGCGGGGAAGAAAAACGTGGCCGGCACCTGTTCGTCGTCCATGAGCTTCACGATGCGCGGGAGCGCGACCCGGGATCCGTACTGCCCCTGCGAGAGGGGCCCGATGCTGACGTCTCCGGTTCGGAGTCCATAGACGGTTTCGTTGTCGACGTCGTAGGACAGAAGCACCGCAACCCGGGCGCCATTCGGCCACGAGGCCGGGTTCAGGTCGCGTCCTGCACGCACGCGATTGACCTCGGACCGCACGACCTCCTCCGACCAGTTCCACGGCTCCTCTGGATTGGGTACCGACGGGGCCTGCGCCATCGGAGCCTGGCAGGACGCCAGCGCGAGCGCGAGGACCGGGAGGGCGGTCCTGGTGGCGGATCGACTTGAGCGCGTGGGGGTCATGAGGCGGTTCCTTTCGAGACCACGAACAGATCGGCACTGCCCGAAGTTGATATTCTGCCCCGGTGGAGACCCAACTGGTCGTTGTCGGGAGCAGAAAAAGAGTTCACCCATGATGCGGCCCGAACTCCTGGCCTCGACGACCACCCCCGATCGGCGGCGGATGACGCTGACGCAGTATGGCCGCCACTACTACATAGAGATGGACGGTCAAGGGTTGATGTCGACGCGCGCGCCGGGCTCGGAACGGGCGCTCGCCAACCTCGCCGGAAGGGAGTTGGTCGACCATCCTCATCCGCGCGTCCTGATCGGCGGGCTCGGGCTGGGCTTCACGCTAGGAGCGGCGCTCGACGTACTGCCGGCGGCAGCGTCCGTGGTCGTGGTCGAGTTCTTCGAGACGATCGTCGACTGGAACCGCAAGTTCGGATTCGAGTCGGCGACTGATCGACTCGCTGACCCACGCGTGGTGGTGGAGGTCACGGACGTAGTCGACTACGTGCGCAGGGTCGAGCGGCCGTTCGACGCCATCTTGCTCGATGTCGACAACGGACCCGAGGCGTGGGTCCTCGATTCGAACAAGCAGCTCTACGATGTGCCTGGGCTGACGCGAATCCGACAGGCGTTGACCCCAGGCGGTCTGCTTGCCGTCTGGTCGGCGGAGGGATCGTCCGTCTTCGAGCAGCGGCTCGTTGAGGCGGGCTTTACTGCAAGCAGCGAGCCGATTGAAGGGCGCGGACGGAAGGGCGACCGGCATACGATTTTTCTGGGCCGGGCGCCGGCTCCCGCACTCGCACCGCAGACGTGATCGCGCATGAGTGGCTTCGACACGACGCACGTATTGCCGTCGTTGACCAAATCGGGTCGGCGGGCCAGAATCATGGTTCCGTGAGCAACGACCCGACGACCTCGACGGTGCCACTCGTGCGCCAACTCTCCGCCCACGCGCCGAAGGCGCTGATCGACCGCGGCACAGCCTTCGAACTCGTCGATGTGCGCACGGCGTGGGCGCGCTCACTCGCATGCATCGACGGCTCGCGCCTGCTCGACCAGACACATCACGACAGTTTGCTTCAGATGGACCGGCGTACGCCCATGGTTTTCCAGTGCCATCACGGTATTCGCAGTCAGCAGGCGGCTGAGGATTTCCGGCACCAAGGATTTCTCGAACTCTACAATCTGGAAGGTGGAATAGACGCCTGGTCTCAACTGGTCGATCCCAGCGTGCCGCGGTACTAGCGTTCGCGACGTAGGGCTCGACCTGGGGTCACCGGTAAGGTCATCAGGGAGATACACATGCGGAAGGTCGCGAGGGTCTCGGTCTGGCTGGTTGGCTGTCTGTGGATGGCGGTCGCGCCCGTTGTGGCGCAAACGCCGACGTTCGACATCTACTGGGTGGACGTGGAAGGTGGCGCCGCGACCTTGGCGGTGTCCCCGACCGGCGAGTCGCTGCTCATCGACACCGGATGGGAGACGGACGATGACCGGGATGCGAAGCGGATCGCGCTCGCTGCCGCAGAGGCTGGGCTGACCCGGATCGACACGCTGGTCATGACCCACTACCACGCGGACCATGTGGGTGGGCTCCGGGCCCTGGCGGAGCTGATCCCCATCGGGCGTTGTCTCGACCACGGCACCAACACCGAAGAGACCAATCAGCGATGGGTCGACGCGTATCTCGAAATCTGTGGCGACAAGCGAGCTGCGGTTGAGGCGGGGCAGTCGCTTGCCCTCGGCGCGGTCGGGATCGACGTGATCGCGTCTGACAACCGACTCATCACGTCGCCTGTCAACGGCGGCGGACCGAATGCGCTGTGCGCCACGGCAGAGCGGAAGACGCAGGCCAGCCCAGAGAACCAGCGCAGTGTCGGAGTCCTGTTTACCTACGGCCGGTTCACGTTCCTCGATCTCGGGGATCTGAACTGGGCGAAAGAAATCGCGCTGTCATGTCCTGTGAACAAGGTGGGGCAGGTCTCGG
>SXOW01000296.1 GCA_005778315.1 Acidobacteriota bacterium | reverse complement strand
CGGCAGATCGTCGTGAATCAACGAGTAGGTGTGAATCAGTTCAACCGCGCATGCGGCCGGCATCGCCACGGACGACGCGACGTCGACGTCGCCGACGTGCTCGCCGCCGTCTCGGTGGGCCACCGCCTCTGAGGCGGCAAGCGTCAAGATGGGGCGCAGTCGTTTGCCTCCGCCGAGCAGGCTGTATCGCATGGCGTCCGCGATGCGTTGCGGGCATGCTGGTGGGCGTGGCAGTCCGGCGTCCAGCGCGTAGTAAATCGCGGCACGACAATCGTGGAGATAGCGCTCGAAACCGTGGGCCTCGGTCACGTCTCCTCACCGTCCTCGAGCGTCTGGGTGAGCGTCTCCGGCGCTGGCGTGCGTTCTCCGCGGTCGTTCAAGAGCTCGATCCGTCGTTCCGCGTCCTCGAGCCGCGTGTGACAGAACCGCGACAGAGCCACCCCCCGTTCGTAGAGCGCCAGGGATTGCTCCAGGGACAAGTCGCCGCCTTCAAGCGTTCTGACGATGGTCTCCAATTCGCCAATGGCCGATTCAAAGTTTTCGGTGTGGTCTTTCATCGAGGGTCGTCACTTCTTGGTAATGACCGTGCAGGTCAGTTCGCCGTGGCGAAGTGTGACGGCGACGTGGTCGCCGGTCGACACGTGGTCAGAGTCTCGCAGAATCGTGGTCCGATCCTCGTTCCAGCACACCGCGTACCCCCTCGAGAGCACCCCGAGCGGGCTGAGCGCATCGAGTCGTCCGGCCAGATCCCGTAGCCCACCGGTCAGCTCCTGCCGTTGGTGTGTCATGCCGGCGCGCAGCCGCTCCTGGGCGGTGACCACCCGTGTTCGCGTCGATTCGAGACGACGCCCTGGTTCGTGGGCCTCCAGTCGAGCGCGCGTCGCTCGGAGGTGCCGCTGCCGGCTGATGGGGATCACGAGCCCCGCGCTGCTCAGCGCGTGCGTCAGTTCCGCCGCGTGCCGGCCGTGTCCGGCAAGCCGGGCTGGCCAGGCCGCGAGGCCCGGACGTCGGTTGAGCTCAAACAGCCGCGTGCGTTGTCGGCCGATCCGATCGGTGAGAGACCGGCGCAGGGCACGGGTGAGCTCCTGGATCCGATTCTGCAATTCCTGTCGCCGCGAGACCACGATCTCGGCCGCAGCCGAGGGGGTTGGCGCTCGGACATCGGCGACCAGGTCGCTCAGGGTCACGTCGGTCTCATGACCGACGGCCGAGATGACCGGGACGGTAGCGGCGGCGATCGCGCGCGCTACCGGTTCTTCGTTGAACGCCCATAAGTCCTCGAGTGAGCCCCCGCCCCGTCCCGCGATGATCACGTCGACGCCCGGTGTTCGTGACAGCAGGCCGATCCCACGTGCGATGGTCTCGGCCGCGCCGTCGCCCTGGACGCGCGTGGCATAGACCAGGACGTGCGCGGTGGGGTGACGACGCGCCAGGACGTTGAGGATGTCGCGGAGCGCGGCTCCATCGAGCGAGGTGACGATGCCGATCTGCCGGGGCAAGAGCGGGAGCGGACGTTTGCGCTCCGGTGCGAACAGGCCGTCGGCCTCCAGTGACCGCTTGAGCTGATCGAACGCGACCTGCAGCGCGCCGACACCCTGCGGCTGAAGGTGCTCGCAGACGATTTGGTACTCACCCTTGGGTTCGTAGACGGAGATGCGGCCACGCGCCACCACTTTGAGCCCATCCTCCGGTTTGAAGCGAAGGTTGCGGACGGCCGAGCGGAACATGACCGCTTTGATCTGCGCCTGTTCGTCGCGCAGTGTGAAGTACAGGTGCCCCGTCTTCCAGAGTCGGCTGTTGGTGAGTTCGCCCTCGACCCAGACTTCGGAATAGGTCGATTCCAGCGCCGTACGGATCTGCGCCGTAAGGGCCGTCACCGTGACGATGTGGCGGCCGGCACGCTGAGGCGACGAGGGCGCGCCGAACGGAAGGTGTGGCGGTTCGTTCATCGTCGTGGGCCGGCGCCGACACCCGACTCGTCCAGATCCAATGGCGTCAAGCTGAGACGCTCGATGCTCGTAGCGCGGCCGGTTCTGGGGTCGGCGGTCACGATGACGCCGTGCAGCCGCGGGTCTCCCGTCGCGGTGTCGAAACGGCCAGGGAGGCCAGTGAGGAATCGATTCAGCACCACACCTTTGTCGACACCGATCACCGAGTCGTGTGGTCCGGTCATACCGACGTCGGTGATGTAGGCCGTGCCTCCGGGGAGCACGCGGTTGTCGGCTGACTGCACATGTGTGTGCGTTCCCACCACCGCCGTCACCTCGCCGTCGAGATGCCACCCCATCGCGATCTTCTCCGAAGTCGCTTCGGCGTGGAAGTCGACAACGATGATTGACGCCTGAGCCCGTACGGCCGCGATCTCATCCCGAATGACCGTGAATGGGTTATCCAGGGGCGCCATGAACACCCGCCCCATCGCGTTGATGACGGCGACCGAGTCGCCAGCGCGTGTCTGAACCACGACGTGTCCGGCGCCCGGCACCCCGGCGGGGAAATTCGCGG
>SXOW01000295.1 GCA_005778315.1 Acidobacteriota bacterium | reverse complement strand
TTCGGTATCTGTCCCAGGATGACGAGGTGCGGGTGGTCACCCAAACCACCGGTGAGGAGCCGGCCGAACTGGCGTGCGTGCTGGATGGTGATGAGATTCTGGCCGCGCAGCGGCTGGTGCGCCGGGTCCCGGTGGCCCAGGAGGTGGCGCGCTACGCGGTCAGGCTCGTCGATGCCTCCAGACCAGGCCAGCCGGGGAGCCCGGACTTCGTCGGTAAGTGGGTGAAGTGGGGCGCCAGTCTGCGCGCCTCGCAGGCGTTGGTTCTGGGCGGGAAGGCTCGCGCCCTGATGGAGGGCCGCTACCACGTGTCCGTCGGCGACGTGCGTGCCCTCGCCCCGGCGGTGCTGCGCCATCGCATCGTGACGAACTTCTACGCGGAGTCGGACGGCGTGTCCGCCGACGATGTAGTGACCCGTCTCCTGGAGACGGTGCCCGCGCCCGCGAGCGGGCTGTGACATGCCCACGGTCCCTGGTCGTGAACACGGACCCCTTGACCCCGCGGTCGTCGCGCGGATCGGTTCCCTTGAGCTGATCGCGCGAACCCTCGTTGAAGGATTCTTCGCGGGCCTGCACCGGAGTCCGTTCAAGGGTTTCAGCGTCGAATTCAGCGAATATCGTCCGTACCAGCCCGGCGATGACCCCAGCACGATCGACTGGAAGTTGTTCGCCAGGAGCGACCGGCACTACGTCAAGAAGTTCGAGGAGGAGACCAACCTCGAGTGCCATATCCTCCTCGACGTGAGCGCTTCGATGGGGTACGCGTCGCACACGGTGTCGAAGCTGCGTTTTGGGGTCTGTCTGGCCGCGGCGCTCGCCTACCTGATGCACCGGCAGCACGACGCGGTGGGGCTCACGCTCTTCGACGACCGTGTTGTGGACGCCGTTCCGGCCGGCAGCCGTGGCGGCCAGCTTCGGGCCCTGCTCGCGACCCTGGGCCGCGCGGCGCCCGGCACGCGGTCAGACGTGCAGTTGCCGCTCCATCAGCTGGCGGCGCGGATCTCCCGGCGCGGGTTGGTCGTGCTGATCTCAGATCTCCTCGATGAGCCTTCTGGCATCATCGAAGGGCTCAAGCATCTGCGGTTTGAAGGGTCAGAGGTGCTGGTCCTCCGCACATTGGACCCGGCCGAGCTGACGTTCCCCTTTGAGCAAGCCGCCTGGTTCGCCGATCTGGAAACCGCCGACGAGGTCCGGGTCGTGCCGGCCGATGTGCGGGCGCACTATCTGGAACAGATGCAGGCGCTGAGCGAACGATACCGGCGCGAGCTCCGGTTGGCCGGCGTCGACTATCACCAACTGGACACGGCCATCCCCCTCGATACGGCGCTCATGGCCTACCTGTCGACCCGCGGTCGGCGGTGGTGACGGGTGATGTTCGGACTGTCGTTTCTTGCGCCGGCGTTCTTGGCAGGGGGACTCGCCGCGCTCTTGCCGCTCGTCCTGCACCTCCGTCGCCGCGAACACCTGCCGCGGATATCGTTCAGTGACCTCCGCTTTCTGCGCGGGGCCCCGGTTGAGCAGGCCCGCCGTCGTCGATTGCGCGAGTGGCTGCTGCTGGCGCTGCGGATGCTGGCCCTGTTCCTGCTGGCGTTCGCGTTTGCCCGGCCGTTTCTGAGCGACCCCGTCGCCATCTCGGCCTCGCAGTCGGCCACTGTCGTGCTTGTCGACACGTCGTTGAGCATGTCGTCTCCTGGCCAGGTGGCGCGCACCCGCGCGCTGGCGCGAGAGGCGGTCGACGACGCTCCCGAGGACCATCTGGTTGGCGTCATGACGTTCGACGATCGGGTGCAGTTGGCGGCAGCCCTCGGTGATCGTGCTGCGGCACGGGCGGCCGTCGAGCGCCTGGAGCCTGGTCTGCGTGGGACGCGCTACGCGACCGGATTGGCCGGAGCGTCGGCCCTGTTGGGTGCACGTAGCGGACGGGTGGTGGTCGTGACGGACCTGCAGGAAGGTGGGTGGGACGCCGGGGACGCCCGTGTGTCGCCGACCGTGGATGTGGTCGTGCGCGATGTGGGCGGGCCGTCAGGCAATCTCGGCGTCCTGTCGCTGGAGTCGGCGCCGGGCGAGACCGTCGCGGTCGTGCTCAGGTCCGGTGTTGTCGATGAGGACACGACCGCGGAATTGGCCGTCGACGGCGAGGTCTTGGCCACCGTCGCCCTCGCTCCAGAGCCTGGTCAGACCGTCGTGCGTTTTCCGGTGGTGCTCCCCGTTGGCGGTGTCGCGACCGTGTCGGTGGCGGACGGCGTCGGCTACGAGGCCGACAACCGGCGCTATCGATTGCTCGATCCGGCGGAGCCGGTGCGCCTCCTCCTGGTCGCGGACGATCGTGTGCCGCGCGACGAGGACGCCGTGTTCTACCTCGAGCGCGCCTTCGGCTCAGAGACGGGTGTGGTCGCGTTCGTCCCACGTGTGGTGCGCGCCGATGACCTGGCTGCTTCGGCAGACCTGGATGGTCCGGACCGGGTCGGTGCGGTCGTGCTGACTGGTGCGCGGGGCCTTGGGCGCGCGGGGCGCGAACGGCTGGCGGCGTTCGTGCGGGGAGGGGGCGGCCTGTTGGTGGTCGGCGGAGACACACTGGGGCCGCTGTCGCTGAATGCCCTGTTTGCGGGCGAGCCGGACCTGGGGCTGGGGGAGCCGCTGACCCACGCGGACCCGGTGAGACTGGTCGCGCAGGCGCCCCGGCACCCGATCATGCGCGGTCTCGGGAGCCTCGCCGGAGCGCTCGGCCAGACGCGGTTTCGTCGCACGCGTCCCCTGACGGCCGGCGACGGCCAGGTCCTCGCCCAGTTCGGGGATGGTCGCCCGGCCCTGGTCGAGCATACGGTGGGAGCTGGACGGATGCTGGTGTTCGGAGCCGACCTGGGCGCCACGTGGAGCGACCTTCCGCGGCGGGTGGTGTTCGTGCCACTCCTGCATGAGACGCTGGGGTACCTCGCCTCGAGCGCGCCCCAGCCCCGCGAGTTCATCGTTGGCGAGCAGCCAGCCCATGTGCCAGACCAGCCGGGGGCGGCGACGTCGGCGGATGGGGCCCGTCGGCTGGTCGTGAACGTGGCCCCGGCGGAGTCCGACGCGACTGCGATCAGCGCAGAAGTGTTCGCGCAGTCGATTCGCGCCCTCGCAGGCGACGGGGGACAGATACCGGACGCGGCGGCGGCTCCGGAGTCTGGCCAACGGCTGTGGCGGGTGTTCTTGCTGGGGATGGCCCTGGTGCTCGTGGCTGAAGCGCTACTGAGTCGCCGCATGGCGTGATGGGCTGAGGTTCGGTGAGAGAATTGAGCGGATGACGCCAGACCCCCTCGCGGAATTGCAGGCGGCGTTGGCACGTGTCCGTCGCCGGTGGGTGGCGGTGCGGGCCCTGCGGGCGGTGTCGCGCGTCGTCGCCGGTCTCGTCGGTGCCGTGGTCTTCCTACTGGTGGTGGAGCTGTGGCTGGCACCGCCGGACGTGCCGATGCTCCTCCTGGTGTGCGCGGCACTGCTGGCGACGGTGGTGTTCGCGGCGCGTCTCCTCTGGCCGCTACGGGTGCGACCCAACGACCAGCGTGTCGCGCGGCTGGTCGAGGAACGGTGCCCCGATCTCGAGGACCGGGTTGCGACCGCCACGGAGTTGGAGGGCGCCGGGGACCCCGCATTTCGCCAGCTCCTAGTGGCCGACGCCGCAAAAAAGCTCAGGTCCTTGGACCCTGGCGCGGTCGTGGTGCCGACGGCCCAGTTACGGGCCGCAGTGCTTCGCGGCGTGGTGGCGACCGCGGCCCTGGTGGCGCTGCTGGCGTTGGGGGGCGAGCCGATCGGTCGGGTCGCGCGGACGGCGTGGCTGGTCGCATTCCCGTCCGACCTGACGGTGGTAGTGGAGCCGGGCGATGTGCGGGTAGAGGCGGGCCAGTCTGTGCGGGTGCGGGTGCGGCTCGGCGGCCGGGTGTCGGCGCCCGCGAGAAGCCTGCCCAGCCTCACGCGGTGGACAGACGAGGGCTCAGACCTGGTCGAGATGCAGGTCGCGACCGACGGCGACGGGTATGTCGTCGACTTCCCATCCGTGGCGGAGAGTTTTACCTATCGGGTGAGCGCCGCGACCGTGCGGTCACCGGTCTATCGGGTCGATGCCGTGGTCGCGCCGCGGATCCGGCGGGTTGACCTGGAGTATCTGTATCCAGACTTTACCGGACTCCCGCCGCGCGTGGAGGAGGACGGCGGCGACGTCTATGCGCCGGCCGGCACCGCCGTGCGGGTCAGGGTGTACGCGGACACACCCGTGGTGGGTGGGCGTCTTGAGCTCAGTGACGGCCGCCGGATACCCCTTGAGGCCAGCGGGGCGGCCACACGGCAGGGCACCTTCGAGGTCCAGTCGGACGGCGAGTACTCCGTGAGCGTGACCAACAGCGCCGGGCTCGTGAGTCCGGCGGATGCCCGCTATTTCATTCGGACAACCGCCGATCGAGCCCCCGAGGTGGAGCTGATCCGCCCCGCCGGCGACGTGGAGATCACCGCGCTGGAAGAAGTGACCATCGAGGCTCGCGCCGATGATGACTACCGGATCGGGTCGCTGGAACTGGTGTATACGGTTGCGGGGCGAGCTGAGCGCACGGTGAGACTGGGGCCTTCGGACCCGTCAGTCGCTCTCGCGTCTGTCACCGGCGACCACACGCTCTTTGCAGAAGACCTCGCACTGGAGCCTGGAGACTTCATCACCTACCACGTACGGGCCCGGGACGTCCGCTATACCGGGCCAGGCAGCGAGGTCCGTTCGGACATCTTCTTCCTGGAGGTGCGTCCGTTCGACCAGGAATTCGAGGAGGCGCCGAGCCAGTCAGGCATGGGGCAGGCCGCCGTGCGAGTCGGGGACCTCGCGGCGGTGCAGAAGGAGATCATCGTGGCCACGTGGCGGCTTGATGCGCTGCGTCGCAACGAGGACGTGGACAACGACATCCGAGCCGTCGGGCGCGCGCAAGCCGAGCTGCGTGATCGGGCCGCCCGCGCCGCCGACGACCTGAGAGGGACGGGCCCCGACAGCGCCGCCGGGCAGGCCGGTCCAGGTCGACAGCTTGAGGCGATGTCTGCCGCGCTCGAGGCCATGACCGCGGCCCTCGTGGCGCTTCAGGAGATGCTGACCGCCACCGCGCTTCCATATGAAATGGAGGCCTTGAATCAGTTGCTGAAGGCACAAGCGGAAATCCGGCGCCAGCAGGTGTCCTCCCAAACCTCGGGGGGCCAGGGCCCTGGCACGCAGGCCCAGGAAGATCTGTCAGCGCTGTTTGACCGTGAGCTGCGGCGCGACAAGGAGACGAACTACGAGACGGGGGCGAGTTCCCAACCGGGGGAGGCGGATGTCAGCGAGACGCTCCGCCGCCTGCAGGAACTCGCGGAGCGCCAGAGCGAGGTGAACCGGCAGTTGGATCGCTCGGAAGAGGCAGGGTCCGACGATGTCAGGCGGCGCGCGTTGGAACGGCTGACCCGCGAGCAGCAGGAAATCCGCGAGCAACTGGAGCAGCTTGCGCAACAGCTGGCCGGGGCCCAACCACGTGGTGGCGGGAGCGAGAGCGGTGAGTCTTCCGCTTCGCCCCTCGATCGGGCTGCGGAGCAGATGCGTAGGGCCGCCAGCGAGCTGCGTCGCGACGACGCCGAACAGGCGCTGGCGAGAGGCCAGCAGGCAATGGATGAGCTACGTCGGCTCGCGCAGCAGCTTCGTGGCGAAGCGGACGATGCGCCTGCCGGGAGCGTGGGGGAGTTGGCCTCCGAAGCGCGTCAGATCGCCGAGGCACAGCGTCGGGTCGCGGCGGAGGCTGCGGAAGTAGCGGCCGACAATCGGACGGCTGACGCGCGGGCGCGGTTGGCGGACGGGAAGGACCGGCTCGCCGATCGGGTCGACGCCCTGGGACAGGAGTTGCGCGACCTCGCCGAGGACGACACGGCCGACTTGGATGAGGCTGTCGACGCGGACGCCGTCGACCGCGCGCGAAACGCGCTTGAGCGAGTGGACGTCGGCCGCATGATGCGCGCCGCGGCTGAGGGACTGCGGACGCCAGACGGCACGGCGGATCCTGACGCGGAGGCTGCGCTGACGGACCTGCTGACCGGCGTGGCCGACGAGTTGGGTCGGGCGGCCGACGGCGAGGGTGACGACACGCGCCGACTCGCGGCACAGCTCGAGGCCGCCCAGGAACTGCGTGAGGCCCTCCAGCGACTTAGCGGCGATGAGGCGGCCGCGACCGGCGAACCGGGTGACCCGCGGGCCGAGGGCTCGCCCGCTGGGGAGCCGGCGGACGCCGGCGACGGTGGGAGCGCGGGTGAGCAGACAGCCGACCTCGCTCAGCCGAACCAGGAGGGTCGCAGCGCCTCAGGCACCCGTCCATCGGGGTCTGGGCACACGGCGGCGCAGCTGCGTCGGCAATTCGTCGGCGGGCTCGAGGGTCAGCCCGGTCTGCTCGACGAACTGCGGCAGGAGAACCCGGCGCTGGGCCGGGACCTGGACGCGTGGGCTGAACACTGGGCCAGCCAGGCGTCCCCAGGGACTGACGGGTTCAAGCAGGACTTCGGGCTCTGGGACTCCCTTCGTCGAAACCTGGAGACAGCGCTCCGGCGCTTCGAGGATGCCCGGTCGCGAGACCTCGCCACGGCCGATCTGCGCGACCGCGTCACAGGAGAGCGGGAGGAGCCGGTCCCCGCCCGTTACCGTCGACTGGTCGACGAATACTATCGGTCGCTGGCGACCCAACGACCGTCTCCGCAGTAGGGGACGAAGCTCCGGCTATGCGATTCGCGGCTCCCGTGCCCTGGTGGATGGCGTGTCTCCTCGTCGCGGGTGCCGGTGCCATTGCCACCTACGCCTACTGGGGACTGCTCATTCCACTGTCGCTCCGACGGAGAGGGGTGCTGATCACGCTGCGATTCGTGGCGCTGGTCCTGTTACTGCTGGGATTGGCCGAACCCGTGCGACTCGAGCCCGCCCCGCCCGCTGACGTCCTCGTTCCAATCTTGCTGGACCGGTCGCGCAGCATGGCGTTGGCGGATGCCGACGGCGCGTCACGACTGGCGGCGGCGGTGGCGCTGGTTCGGGACCGCCTGACACCAGCGCTCGCTGACCGGGCGCAAGTGGAGGTGTGGGGCTTCGGTGATGACGCGACACGGATTGATCTGGACGTCGTGCGTCCAGAGGCAGCCCGAAGCGACCTGGTCGCCGCTGTCAACGCCGTTCGTGCGCACTATGCGGACCGGTCCATCGCCGGAGTCGTGGTGGTCTCTGACGGCGGGGAGACGGGGGGCGGTGCGCTGGACACCGCGTCCGGGGCACCGGTGCACGTGGTGGCGGTGGGGACATCGGCCCTCACGCGTGATCGCGAGGTGCTTGACGTCACGCTGGGTCAGGCCGCAGTGCGCGAGTCGGTCGTCGAACTCAGCGTGACGGCGGTCTCGCACGGGTTCGGGACCGAGCCGTTTGAGATCCGTGTCCTGGAGAACGGTCAACCGAGCCGGGTCATCCGGGTGACACCTCCCGACGACGGCGGCGTGATTCGCGAAGTGGTGTCGGTGTCACCAGACCCGGACCAGTCGACGGTGTACACCGTCGACATTTCGGTCGACCCAACGGAACTGGTCCCGGAGAACAACCGGCGAAGCGTACTGGCCGCGCCACCCGGACGACCACGACGATTGTTGATCGTCGAGGGTGCACCAGGTCACGATCATGCCTTTCTGAAACGGACGCTGGCGGGCGACCCCGGGTTGCGGGTCGACGCGGTCATCCACAAGGGCCAGAACGATCGCG
>SXOW01000294.1 GCA_005778315.1 Acidobacteriota bacterium | reverse complement strand
GCCCCGACCCTCATCGAAGTCGGCGCGACTGGCGTAGTACAGATCGTTTGAAATGCTGACGACGAGGCCGTGGTGGTCGCGGTCCCATACATACTCACCGCTCCGCGCGGCGCGACGTGCCTCGTCGGCGCTCATACCCGGGATGTCGGCCAGGGTGCGCTCGAAGTTGTCGAGATCCAGGTAGGGCGTCTCAGCACCGGTGACGGCCTCTACGGCGAGTACCTCGGTGCGACCGGTGTTCGGGTCGCGCCTCCGCTCCAGGTAGTGCGTTTCGCTGATCCAGCTGAGGTCAGAGGGTAGGCGTCCCGAGAAATCGACCCGGGCTTCCGGTGCGTAGATGTCGTCAAGGCTGAGCGCGCGTTGTTGCGCCCACACGATGGTTGGGAGCATCAGCGCCGCCGACGTCACGATCGCGGCGGGAAGGTACCGAGGACACGTCATGACGGACTCCCCCGGGGCCGAAGCGCCCCGGCCTGCCGGGTTAAGATGGGTAGCTTAGCAAAGATCGGCGGGACGGTTTGGGGCTGGCGGGAGGATCGATGCGATACAGGGGTGCGGTGATGCTGGCAACCGTGGTCGGCATGACGCTGTCCGGGGGCGGAATCACCACCACCGCGGCTCAGGACGCCGCAGGTCGGACCTACCTGCTGGAACGGGTCGGCGAGGCGGCCATCGTCCAGCTCTATGCCGACGGCTTCGCCTCGTTGACCTTACGAGAGAAGACGCTGATCTGGCACCTGTACCAGGCTGCGTTGGCCGGCCGGGACATCTACTACGACCAGCGGTACGAGCACAATCTCGAGTTGCGTGAGGTGCTCGAGGAGATCCTCACCCATCCGGCCGGGGTCGACGCCTCGACCCTCGACGCGGTGCATCAGTACACCAAGCTGTTCTGGCTGAATACCGGACCCTACAACAATCTGACCGCCCGAAAGTTCGTCCTGGATACCACGCCTGCCGCATTTGCCGCGGCGGCGGCGGCAGCGGCGGACGCAGGGGCAGACTTTCCGACGCGCGCGGGAGAGACCGTGGCGCAGATGATGGCGCGCCTGGAACCCCTGTTCTTCGACCCCGACGTCGACCCGATCGTGACCAACAAGGCTCCGGGACCAGGCGAAGACCTCCTGCTGTCCAGTGCCAACAACCTGTACAAGGACGTCGCGCTCAGGGACCTCGACGGATTCGAGGAGCACTTCCCGTTGACGTCCAGGCTGGTCAAGGTCAACGGCCAGCTGACGGAGGAAGTCTACCGGGTCGGTGGCAAGTACAGCGACGAGATCAGCGAGATCATTCGGCACCTCGAGGCGGCCGTGCCGTTTGCGACCGAGCCGATGGCGAAAGCGTTGCGCGCGAACGCCGCCTATTATCGCACCGGGGCGCCGGCGGATCAGCGGGCGTACGACATCGCGTGGGTCGAAGATCAGGCGTCCACTGTCGATACGATCAACGGTTTTACCGAGGTCTACATGGACGCGCGCGGCGTGAAGGGAGCCTGGGAAGCGCTGGTGTTCTACGTCAACCCGGAGAAAACCGGGGCGATCAAGACCTTGGCAGCCAACGCCCAGTGGTTTGAGGACCGCATGCCCTGGGATCCGAAGTACCGCAAAGAAGCCGTCACCGGTATCACGGCCAACGCCATCGACGTGGTGTTCGAGACGGGTGACTCCGGACCGATTACCCCGATCGGCATCAATCTGCCGAACAGCCAGAGCGTGCGCGAGCAGTACGGGAGCAAGTCCGTCTCGCTGTCGAATGTGACAGAGGCGTACGAGCAAGCCAGCCCGGCCAACTACCGCGAGGAGTTTGCGTGGACCCCGGACGAAGCGGAACGCGGGCGTCGGTGGGGCGCGCTGGCCGGTGAGATGACGACCAACATGCACGAGGTGATTGGCCATGCGTCTGGCAAGCTGGCCGAGCGGCTCGGTGGGTCAGCTCAGGTGGACTTGAAAGAGCAGTACTCGGCTCTGGAGGAGGCGCGGGCCGACCTCGTGGGGTTGTACTTCCTGGCGGAGCCCAAGCTGGTCGAACTCGGCGTGTTGCCGGCAGACGCGCAGGAGGAGATCGTGCGCGCCGAGTACGAGGCCTATAGCCGGAACGCGCTGCTGCAGCTACGCCGCATCCGCGAGGGCACCCAGATCGAAGAAGACCACATGCGCAACCGCCAGATGATCGTCCGGTGGCTGATGGACAACACCGATGCGATTACGCAGCGCACTCGCGATGGGAAGACCTTCTATGTGATGGAGGACTGGCGTGCGTTCCGTGCCGGTGTTGGCACCCTGCTGGCCGAAGTGCAGCGGATCAAGTCGGAGGGCGACTATGACGCCGCGCGGGCGTTGTTCGAAGCCTACGGTATCCACTTCGACGCCGCTCTGCGTGACGAGGTGTTGGCGCGGGTTGCGTCGGTCGACCTGCCATCCTACAGCGGATTCGTCCAACCTCGACTGGAGCCGGTCCGGGACGCCGACGGTGCCATCACCGACGTGCGGATCTCCTACCCGATGGACCTGACCGCACAGATGTTGGAGTACTCCGGGAAGCGGATGCCGTAGCGATTCAGCGCAGCCATCCCGCCGGGATATTGGCCCGTCTGCCCTCTGTTCGAATGTCCGCCAGTTCTTGGGTCAAGGCGTCAATCTGTTCCCGGGTGGCGGCCAACTCATCGATCGCGGCCTGACGGTTTTGCTCCAACACGGCCCGCTGGGCGGGATCGTCCCGCGACGTGAAATCGGCCCACAGGCTATCGACCCGGTTTTGCAACGCGTCCGCCAGTAGTTCGAGCCGCTGCCGCGATTCGCGTGCCGCGGTCATCCTGTCGCGCCAGGCGTCTTCATCGAGCGCCGCGTCTTCATCAGGCGCCGCGGCGGCGTCATCGGTCGCCTCCGCCGCCGAAGGCTCGTCCGCCGGTGCCTCCTCGCGCGACGGCGCGGCGCTCCCGGTCGTGAGGCGTCCGCCGCCACGGAGGTCGGCGGCGGTGTAGGTCTTGGGCGCGTCGCCGGCCACGGTCTGCGCCGCCAGCGCGGCCCGGCGCAATTTTTCCTGCCGCGCCACGTCGGCGAGCGGTTGGGCCGCCACCGTTGAACTGCCGACGACCAGGAGCACGCCAGCGAGGGAACCGAGCATTCGGGGTGTCATGTGTGGTCCTTGCAGGGGGTCATGCCGCACCTCCCATGGTTGATAGCAGTCTAGCGCGATTGCCCGAGTCCGCAAGGCAGTCGACATGCCGTCGGCAGCGTACGCCCCCCGACGCGGGCTCAGGAACCCGCGAGGCGCGACGCGTCGCGGTCGACCAGCGCCGCTAACTCCTCGATGCGCTGGCGGATGTTCTCCGCCTGCTCCGATTCGGGCTCTATCTCCAGGTATCGGGTGTACGCAGCCATCGCGTCAGCCGGGCGGTCCATCGCTTCGTAGGTACGCGCGATCGAGAAGAAGAAACGCGGCTCGTGTGGTGCCAGCGCGATCGCCTCCAGATAGCTCTCGACCGCGCTTCGGTAGTCGCCCCACTCGTGTAGGGCGCGCGCCAGGTTGTACCGACCAGAGGGGTCGTCCGGTCGCAGCTGAACGGCCTGCCGATACTGGGCGGCAGCGCGATTCCACCTCCCCTCTTCGCCCAACGCGTGGGCCAGGTTGAAGTGGTAGGCCCATCTCCCGGGTTCCAGTCGCACCGCGTCTTCGAGGTGGACCAGCGCTGCCTCGCCCTCGCCAAGTCGAACCAGCGCCTGTCCGAGGTTGTTGTGCGCTCGTGGATCGCTCGGTGTGCCCGACGCCGCGTCGGTGAAATGAGTCCGCGCGGTCTCAAAGTCGCCCGCATCGAACGCCCGATTGCCGGCGTCCATCAGCTCGGCGTGAGGTACGGAAACTGGCTCACGCGTCGCCGCTGTTTCCGCCTGTGGCGCGTCGGTCTCGCCGCCGGCGTCCGGCCAGTCGGCTCCCACCGCGTCGGGTGACGGCGACAACTCGGCCCGGGTCGATCCGGTCGCCGCCGATGCGAGGCCAGCCCTCGCGCCACTCGCGCCAAAGGTGGAAAGGCCGCCCTGCACCCAGAGCCGGAGGTCACTCGCGAGGACCACCCATGATACGAGACCCGCGAGCAGGAGAAAGTCGGCGACGCCGAATCGTTTCCGCTTGGGAAAGAGGGCACTGATGTCCTTGTCGAACACCGATGTCTGTCGCGGCGTCCCGTCCCTCTCAGAGGCGTCGTCCCCCCGCAGCGGCGGCCGACCGACCGCTGTTCTGTTCTCGGCCGCGGTCGGCACCGGGGGCACGGTCATGCGCGCGATGACGACGGCGCCGACGAGCGGCGCGCCACACTTGGGACAGCGCTCCCGCGTGTCGCTCGTCTTGATTCCGCACGCAGGGCACCGCACAAGTTTCTTCACCGTACTTCTCGCCACGAGGTGACGCGCGCGCCCTGCGAGGTCACCCCGTTGTTGTAGTCGTCCGGGTCACCTAGGACGCGCAGGTCGTCGCCCACGCCGAAGTACACATGCTGGTCGGCCACGAACGGGGCGGTCGAACGTCCCTCCCAGGTTGTGACCGTCTCCGGCTTTGCGCCCTTCTTGGGCTTCTTGACCTTGCCGGTCGCCGCAGTGCCGCCGGTACCGGCCGTGTAGGCCGAAGTGCCCGTGTAGGTCAAGCTGTACAGCGTGCTCTCGTGGCACTGGCAGGGGTCGTTCGGGAACTCGGTCGTGGTGGTGTAGAACACCACATCTCCCGCCACGGCGGGGGATGCCGTGGGCCGCTCGTCGCCGCCGACTGCGTCCTGGCTGGTGAGGTTCAACAAGAACTCGACACTGGCCGCCTGGTCCTTTGTCCTATCGTCTTCCAGTCCCACGAATCGGTACGGTTCCATCCGCATCCGTCCCGGTAGGATGTCGATACCTGTCGACACGAAGATGTTCTGGAGGGCGCCGCCGAAATTGACCAGGGCCAGCGAGGCGAAGAGCGGGTGGAACTGCTGCGCGTCGTAGATCTTGAGCGGGGTGTCCAGAAATGCGGATCCCGCATTCTCTGTGACCTTGAATCGCCACAGTTGACCTTCGGTGTCGCCGACGAGCAACTGGTCGACGGTTCGTGCGTTTACAGGCCCGGTCGCGGTCGGGTCCGCCTGCAGCGAGTTCTTGAAGTGCACCTTGCCGGCATCGTCCCCGACGTCGTGGCTGTCGTGCACGGTTCCGGTCCCCGCATCGACCAGATACAAACTCGTGCCTGCCCTCACGTTGCCGCGGGCACCCTGGGCCTCAATCGTGTCGTCGAGAAAACCGGACCCGACCATGACGACCCAGGGGCCTGACTCGTCCCCGATCTGGCCGACGGCGGGGTCGGACCAGGTGTGTCCCACTGTCTTCTCAATCGCGGTGGCGCTGTTGCCCAGGTCCCCGAAAGGGGTCAGCGCGGTTTGGATGGTGTGGTCGAACGCCGAGTATCGGGGGAATGACCACGCGAACGGAATGATTGTCGGTGTGTTGAAGGCGGCCACGACGGCGGCCTCGGCGCCAACACTCGGCGCGACGGCCAAGCCGGCGTCGCTCACGTCGAACGCCTGGTAGAACGTGCCGCCGTCCGCCTCCCCGACATACAGCATGGTCTTCCACGTCCCGGCAACTTTCACGTCGGCGACCTTTGGCGAGCTGTCTACGAAATACGCGTAGTTGTCGACCGGCTGTCCGTCCACCAGCGTGCTGAGTTTTGGGAGCAGATTGAACGGAATGAACGCCCAGACCTCGACACCGAGCCGGCCATCGATGGCGTGCAGCATCCCGTCGTTGCCGCCGTAGAACACCAACGACCGTCGATTGACGCGGGCCGCCGCGAAATTGGAGTACTCAGCATCCGGAGGCGGGAGTGAAGGCGGATCGACGACCGCGGGCGTCGAATCGACGATGGCGCCCAGCGGCTGGTTGCGAACGAAGTCGATGAGCTCGGCCGCTTCGACGTCGGTCGACGCACGGAGATAGGGACGCAAGACCGATCCCGCCGCGGCGTTGAACGCCACCATCCCCATGCCGGGGAGGTAGGTATAGATGTTGCGAGGCGCCGCGGTGGATGTGCGTGCTTTCCAGAGCGGTGTCCCATCCTTCGTAAACCGATACCCAAGCGGCTGGGTCGGGTCCAGCACCGGTTTGTAGGTGCGGAAGGCGCGAAGGTCCGCGGTGAACCCCGGGAGCGAGAACCCGGCAGTCATCACCACGTTGCCGCGCTGCGTGAGCAGGCCGCCGCCCGCCGTGGTGATAGCGCTGTTCGCGAGCGGCGTCCCGTTGATGTCGTTGGCGTTGGCCAGATCGACGGTGCCGACGATCGGGCTCGTCGTCTGAAAGATGCTCGGGACACCGATGTCGTAGTCCTCGGTCAGCTGGTGTACCGCCTGCACCGCGTAGTTGGCGGCGAACGCGACCTCGTCGGCGTCAGACACCTCGAAGTATCTGCCGCCGCTGTTCGTGGCGATCAACTGCAACTCGGCCACGTCAGCCGCGAGCGGTGCCACCGCGATGACGAAAATTGGCACGCGGTGGGTGATGCTGCCCTCCTTGACATTCAGGAAGGTGGACCCGGCGACAGCGAGACTGTCGTCGCCACCGGCGCCACCGACCACGAGCACGACGGCCGTATTCCGGCACTCCTGGTAGATAGCCTGGTCATCCTTCATCAGTCGGACGACCTCAGCCCGCGTGTCGACCAACAGATTGTCGAGGGGCGAGTCCAGTGAGTCGTTCAGTCCCAATCCGGCCGGAAGCAACGCGCCAGGCTCATCCGGGTCGAGGATGAGCGTGTTGTAGGTCACATTCGATGAGTCCGAGATGTCAGCCTTAACCAGCACCTCATTCTTCTGTGCCTTCGCATCGTCGTTGAATGTCTTGGTCCACGGGATCGTGACCTTCCACCGCTTGGTGCCGAGGTCGCCCGGAAGATTCTGCTGGGGCAGTGTCGTCAGGATCGCGGTCTGTTGGTTGCCAACGGCGCCAAGCACCGCGTCCTTACCCTGCCGAGACCGCACCAAGCCGAATCGTACGATCGCGTGGTTCTCCTCGACGACCTGCGCGAGCCCTTCCCGGGCGATGCGCAGCCGTGTCGGGGCGAAGAAGTCGTCATAGCCCGCATCCAGGTTGTCAACGACCGTGATCTGGTTCGCATCCACCTCGAAGTCAAATACATCGGCCACCGAGGCGCGGTCAATCATGGCGTCGTATCGTCGTCGATACGTGGTTGAACCCGGGTTGACGCCAAGACTGGAGGCCACGGTCGGGATGCTCGAGTCTGCCGTCGGCCAGGTGCCCAGGTCGTAGTAGTTGCCGTCCGCGTCGAACTGCATCCGGATCGACGTGTCGATGGCGAACAGGATGTTGGGGCCGACCGGCGGAATCGGATTCTGTGGCTTGATCTTTATGGGCTTGGGCTTCTTGAGGTTGATCTTCTTGGGGATTTTGACCTTGGCTGGCTTGTTGCCCTTGCCGACCACCTGCACATCCGCAAATCGCTTCAGAAACCGCAGCGGGTCGAGCTGGTCTGAAAACCAAGGCTCAGTGTCCCCGTGCACGACGCGGGGATTGGTGGTCAGGAACACCAGGCCGATGGTAAACACCAGCGAGATTGCCAGCAGGGTCTGTATGCGTCGGTCCATGGTCCTGTCCTTAGCTGATGCTGCCGGTCGTCAGCTGATGCCGCCGGTCGTCAGCTGATGCCGCCGGTCGTCAGCTGATGCCGCCGGTCGTCAGCGACATGAGCATTTCCGTGAGCCCGGCGCCTGGGGTTTGTACGGCTTCTTTCCGCGCTCGGCGGTTCTGCTCGTCCTGGCCGCGCTGGGCGACATAGCCAGCTTCGACCGCTGTCGTGGCGGCACGCAGGGCCGACGCCTCGACCACCCGGCGACTGCCACCCTCGCCGAACCCTTCGGCGCGCAACAAGACATGCCCGTTCCCCTCGGCCGCCGGATCGCCGTCGGTTTCGCCCGGGTCGTCTCCGACCCACACGACGACATAGCCGGTGGCGACGATCGGCTTCGTCGGCAGCAGGTCCTCCAGGGGGCCGTGGCCATAGACCCGCCACACCGGACGGTTGCCATTCGCGACGCCGTAGGCGGTGTCGGTTTCTTCTTGCAGGGCTGCCGTCATGGCCGCGAGGTCCGCCGACGTGCCATCCGGCAACATGTGCGGTGGCGTGTCGACAAAGCCGGATACCTTACCGCCCGCGAGCACGGCGCTCCAGCTCGGCTCGCGGATCAAGTCCTGGAGCCCGCGCTCCACGCCGGCATCGGCTGCGTACATCGCCTGCTGCCCGCTGTGGAAGTTGTGCGTCAGCATGGTTTCCGTGGTCGTGTTCAAGACGAGGGCGGCGCCCAGCGCACTGAGCATCAACGTGGCCATCAGGCTCACGAAGAGCGCGACACCTCGTTCGTCCGACCACGTGCGTAGCGTGTGAGTCATGGGGGGTCCGGTCTCTATTGCAAGAGGTTCAGGTTCCGAGGGGCTACCTCGAACTTCATCGAGTAGTCGGGCACCCAGGCGTCGCCGCTGGAGGCCTTGCCCACATTGACGAACTGATCCGGGTCGTCGCCCCGAAGGTCTTCTCGTCCAACCTGGACGGTAATCTCGACCCCGATTTTTCGGACTCGCAGCAGGTCACCGTCAAACCGATTGGGCACCACGCCGCACAGGGGTCCGTCGGTGAACTGAGACGGCGTCAGCGCCTTCAAGGCCGTCCCTTGCAGTGGAGCGAGCAACGGGGTCGGCGGATCGCCGGCCGCGAACACGCAGTTGCTCAGTCCGTCCGCCGGTTTGGGTGCGCTGGCTGGGTCGGGGCTTGCGAAATAGGTAAATTTCAGGGCGACGACATCGTCGACCAGCGGGAGGTCCAGCTCGTAGCCGTCGTAGCGGCGCAGCTGATCGTTGGCCGCGTCCAGGTAGTACACCGCCTGGTTCGCCTCGACGACGCGTGCCGTGGAGGCGTCGTAGGTCCTTGACATGGTCGGGTTCGACCCGCCGTGACCCACCTGATCGGCGGTGACACTCGTGACCGTGAACGCGTCATACCCGGCTCCGGCGCTGGTCATGTCGAAGATCAGGCCTCGCATGCCGGCCACAAACCCGCACGGGCTTGAGACGGGACACCCTGGCCGCAGCGTGTCTATCCGCAAGTCAGCGTTTGGCGCAGGCATGTCTTCCGCCAGGACGGTCTGGGCCTGCGTCGACGGCACCGAATAAATGGTGATTCTGTTTGTGGACGCGCTCAGTTCGGCGTCCGGCGTCATGGCCCCGTAACGGCCTGGCAGCACGGCAGGGAGCAGGCTGCTGATTGGCCCGGGGTCGTCACCCACATAGGGGCCCGCACCAGCCGACAGGAGATCCTTGTAGATCATGTCGGCGGCGATACGGAGCCGCTGGTGGACGTCAGCGATCTCAGGTTGCGTCCGGAATCCGTTTTGGCCGTCGGCGACCAATTGAAAGATGGCGCCGGTTACCGCGATCATGATCCCCATCGAGATCATCATCTCCACCAGCGAGTAGCCTGTCTGGCGCGGAGCCCGGGTGTCCTGTGCCGCGACGGTACTGTGGGAGGTCATGGTCACTACACCCCTTTTCGTGTCTTGACGGTCAGCAGCCAACTGTCCGCCGGCAGCTTCCCGCGGGGACCCGACGCGCCGGCCGTGGCGCGCAGCCGTTCCTGTTTCAGCGTGGTGGCGAGGACCTGGAGGACGACGGTGTCATTGGGGCTGTTCGGCAGTCGGTCCACCGCCCAGCGGCGGATGTAGACCGTGCCCGAAGGGGGTGAGCCGCCGGTGCCGATCCAGGTGCCGTCGGCGTTCAGGTAATCGACATAGTAGGGAACGTTGCTGTCCAACGTGCCACCCGGAGACGCCAGCAGGCCTGGACCCCCGCTCGTTGAGGGAAAGACGCTGAGATCGGTGGTCACATCGGAGATGGGGAGTCCCAGCTCACCGCCAGCCAGCGTTTCGAAGCCCCAGGTGAGCGATCGGAGCTGCTCCATTTTTTCGACCGCCAGCACCGACGTCGACGTACTCGCCTCGGCGTTGTGATTGGCGAGTGCCGCAACCGCGAACAGCTGGGCGACGCCAATCGAGACCGCTGTCAGGACGCTGATCGATATCAGGGTCTCGATGAAGCCGAAGCCCCGCTCACTGGACCAGCGTGATTCTTCCGAGAGCATTGACCGTAATCTCCTGCTTTGCGCCGTGGCGCTCGAGTGAAATGACACCGTCCGCGGTCAGGGTCTTCACCGCACCGTTGACCACCAGCCGGGTGGTACCATCGGGTGAGAACTCGAGTTCAGGCCCGAGCAATGTGTCGATACTGGAATCGAGGCGAAGCAGTGGGCCGTCGTGTTCCGGGGTGGCCCTCAGGTTGTCTCGCGGTCCCGGGTAGCCGTACAGCGCTTCGTCACAGCGACCCGCGGCGTCATCGGTCGAAGCCAAGCCGGTGACTTCAACGAGGCGATACTGTCCGTCGTTCGGACAGTTCAACTTGATGCGCATGGGGCGATTGGCGGCCACGGCTCGCATCCGCGCCGTCTGCAGTTCGCGTTCGACCTCACGGCTGGCGCTTGCGAGCTCCAGCGAGTCGAGCGCGGCCTTGCCGGACGGAAGCGCGATGGCGAACATGGTGGACGCTACGAGGGTGGTCATCATGATTTCCATGAGCGAGAAACCCCGTTCGCGTCCGGCGGTCACAGGCACGTGTCGTTGCTTTCTCACGCCCACCCAGAGAGCAAGAGTTTTGCCAATCGTGTCGACCGTGGACCATGGATGCGTCTAAAGTGTTCGCAGGTAATTACTTGCGAGGTAAAACATCAGCCTGGATTGCCTCGGAAAGACCGGCATTCGACGTACAGATGTGTGCGTGATGGCGAAGGTTGATCCATTTTTGGACACACCAGAAGGACTGCACGTATGGTGACACCGGTGGACCTGCTGGCGTTTGGCCCGCACCCGGACGACATTGAAATCGGGGTCGGAGCCACGGTGGCGAAGCAGGCTCGCTCCGGTCACCGCGTCGGGCTATGCGACCTGACTCGAGGCGAGCTTGGGAGCAATGGCACCGTGGACCAACGGCGGGCCGAGGGGCAAGCCGCGGCCGAGGTGCTGGGCGTCGCGTGGCGTGAGAACCTCGAATGGCCGGACGGCGACATTGGTGGAGCCGATCAGGTCCGCAGCGCGGTCGAGGTGCTGCGTCGGTGTCGTCCCGCCACCGTCCTCATCCCTCACTGGGACGACCGTCACCCAGACCATGTGGCGGCGAGTCAGGTCCTCACCCGCGCCGTCTTCAACAGTGGGCTCAGGAGATATGCGGTGGCGGGCGAGCCGTGGCGGCCGGACTGGGTGTGCTACTACTTCATCAATGGGACGGCCACGCCGTCGTTCGTGGTGGATGTGACAGAGGACTACGACCGCAAACGACAGGCGCTCGACTGCCATCGCAGCCAGTTCAACCCGGCCGAGGCGGATGCCGTTGCGACCCGACTCACGACGTCTCGTTTCCGACAGCTGATCGAGACGCGCGATGCCGGGTTCGGGGTCTCGGTGGGGGTGGCGTTTGCGGAGGGATTCGTGGTCACAGAGCCGGTCCTCCGGGCGGACGTGATGAAATAGGCGTGGGAGCGGGTGCCACTGATGAACGTTGGTATCGTGTGTTACGCATCGGTCGGGGGCAGCGGCATCGTGGCCACCGAATTGGCGAAGGCGTTGGCCGACCGCGGCCACCAGGTGCGCCTGATCAGCACGGAAATGCCCTTTCGCTGGCCTCAATACCCGGCCGGGCTTGCGTTTCACGCCGTGCAGACACCCGGCTACCCGCTGTTTCGGGAGCCACAGTACCTGCTGTCACTCGCCAACAAGATTGTGCAGGTGAGCCGTGAGCACGGGCTCGACATCATCCACGCTCACTACGCGATTCCTCATGCGGCCGCGGCGTATCTCGCCCGACAGATACTGTCCAATGCCGCCGATGGCAAGGTCCCACGGGTCATTACGACGCTCCATGGTACCGACGTCACCCTGATCGGCAGCGATAGCTCGTACTCCGAGACCGCGGCGTTCTGCATCGATCAATCAGACGGCGTGACCGCGGTCTCCAAGAGCTTGCGCGACCACACCTACCGTCAGCTGCCCGTGCGGGCAGATATTCAGGTCATCCCGAATTTCCTGGACTGTGGGATTCATCGCCGGTCGCCCGATCCGGATTTGCGGGCGCGGTTTACCGGTGGCGACGAAAAGATGCGGCTGGTGATTCACGTGTCGAACTTCAGACCGGTGAAGCGAACCGACACGGTGGTCGACATCTTTGCGCGCATCCATGCGCGGGTACCGTCACGACTGCTGCTCGTCGGAGACGGGCCTGAGCTGGACAAAGCCGGTCGGCGGGCCCGCGATCTGGGCATCAGCAACGCCGTCGAGCAGCTCGGTGACCAGGAGCAAGTCGTCCCGCTCCTGTCGCTGGCCGATCTGTTTCTCTTGCCGTCGGAGCAGGAGAGTTTCGGGCTGGCGGCCCTGGAGGCGATGGCCTGTCAGGTGCCGGTGGTGGCCTCAGATGTGGGCGGGCTTCCGGAGGTGATCGACCACGGCGTGACCGGATACCTGCACCCGCCCCACGCCATCGACGCCATGGCCGACAGCGGCGTGAACCTGCTGACGGACGCCGCATTGCATCGACGGGTGTCGGAGGCCGCCCTTGCCACGGTCCTGCAGCGCTTCTGTGCGAACGCCATCGTGCCGCAATACGAAGCGTTCTACCGCGACGTCATCGCCGGCCGGCTTGCACCGACCCCAACACGGGTCTAGTCCCAGTTGGCCCCGCCCGGGCGTCCCGGTCCGGCCTCCCGACCCGTGGGCACCACTCGTCTGTGCCGGGTCGGAGCCGGGATATACTCCAAATCATCATGAAAAATCGTGTCCTGGCTTGCTGTGTCCTGGCCGTGGGAGCCGGGATGGCCGCGCTCTCGGCCCAACCGACGGACCGCGTCAGCGGTCGGACGGAGCTGGGCCTCGTATTGCGGCAGCTCAACACCGTCGGCACGTTCATGATGGCCACCGCGCATCCTGACGACGAGGACAACGGCGTCCTGGCACAGCTGAGCAAAGGCGAAGGCATCCGCACCGCGCTCGTGACCGCCACCCGTGGTGACGGCGGGCAAAACGAAATCGGACCGGAACTGTCCGACGCCCTGGCGGCGCTGCGCACCGAAGAACTGGTGGCGGCCCACCGGCTGGATGGCGCGGAACAATATTTCACGAGGGCCGTCGACTTCGGGTTCTCTTTCAGCCGGGAGGAGACCTTCGACGCGTGGGGCCGGGACGAGATTCTGGGTGACTACGTCCGGATGATCCGCACGCTCCGGCCCGATGTCATCGCCGGTCTGAGCCCCGACGGCGACGGTGGCGGACAGCACCATCAGGCATCGGCCGTCCTGGCACACGAGGCCTACCTCGCCGCGGGCGATCCGACACGGTTTGCTGACCAGCTCGCCCAAGGGCTGCGGCCGTGGCAAGCCAAGAAGTTCTACTTCAGTGCTGGCTTCGGGTTCGGGTTCGGGCGCTCAGGCCGTGGCGGACCGAGCGGCGGGTCCGAGGGCGCGGTGCGCATGACGACGGTCGACACCGGCCAGTACGATGCGCTTCTCGGGCGTACCTACGCTGAGATAGGGAGTCACGCCCGCAGCATGCACAAGTGCCAGGGCATGTCGCCACTCGTCTCATTGCCCGGTCCCGCCTCGGCGTCCTATTTGCTGGCTGAGACAACGATTGCAGGCCAGGCGGGCGGGCCGGAGCGGGCGTTGTTCGACGGCGTGGACACCAGCATCCGCGGGTTGGCGGCATTCGCAGGTGACCAGCCTCCGGCGGCCCTGGTCTCCGGTCTCGGCGCGTTGTCGGCGTACGGGGAGGCGGCACTCACCGCGTTCAATCAAGGGAACGTGCCGGCGCAACGCGAGGCGGTCCTGGCCGGGTTGACGGCAGCGCGCACCGTGCGCGCGGCGCTTGGTGCCTTCGGACTGTCCGACGACGCGGTGTTTGAGCTGGATTTTCGGCTGGCCCAGAAAGAGCAGCAGTACGCGCAGGCGCTGCTGCGCGTCCATGACCTGCGGTTGGAAGCGCTGGCCTCGGATGGCGTCGTGACCGCGAACCAGCCCGTGACGGTGTCGGCGCAGGTGGCCAACTACGGTGAGGCCGCCGTTGCCGTCCGAGAGATTCGGTTCGACGGATTCAGCGACGGCGATCAGCGGTGCGGCGCCGACATTGTCCTGGGCGGTGCGGTCTACGACTGCGAGGCGACCCTGCATCTGCCCGAGACGGTTCAGGACACGAGCGTGCATTGGGCCCGGCTGCCCGACGCCGCGCGGTACCGCCTTGATGCCGATGTGCCGTTCGGACTGCCGTTCCGCCCGACGCCATTCCGCGCCACGTTCGAGCTCGATTTCACCACGGGACGCATCGTCATCGAGCGGCCGATTGTCTATCGCCACGGGGCGGACATTTTTGCCGGCGAGAAACGGATGGAGCTGCAGGTTGTGCCGCGGTTTGCGGTTGAGGTGACGCCCCAGATCGCGATCCTTCCGTACGGGGCCACCGAGCCGCGCGAGGTGCGCGTCACGGTCCGGCACGGTGAACAGGAGCCTTCCAGCGGCACGGTGGCACTGGAGGTGCCCGAGGGATGGCAGGCATCACCCGCCAGCGCGGCCGTGGAGTTCGACCGGGAAGAGGAAGCGCGAACGGTGCGTTTTACCGTGCGTCCCACGCCTGGGGTGGCAGCCGGAGAATACCGGATCGGCGCCACCGTGACGTCAGACGGCCAGGCTTTCAGCCGCGGCTACCAGGTCGTGGAGTACCCGCATATCGGCCGCCGTCATCTGGTCCACCCCTCTGAGACCGTGCTCAAGGTCATTGACGTGAAACTGGACCCGGGGTTGCGGGTGGGCTATGTCGATGGTGTGGGTGACGAGGTGCCGCCAGCGATTGAACAGCTTGGCGCCGAGTTGCAGCACATCTCCGGTGATCAACTCGCCTACGATGACTTGTCAGGGTTCGACGCGATCGTGACAGGGGTGCGCGCCTACGAGCGCAACGACGACCTGCGCGCCAACAACCACCGCTTGCTTCAGTATGTCGAAGCGGGCGGCACGCTGATCGTGCAGTACAACAAGTTCGAATTCAACGCGGCGCAATACGGGCCATACCCCGCGCAGGTCAGCCGGAACCGGGTGACCGATGAGTACGCGCCAGTCCAGGTGTTGGCGAGTGACCATCAGGTCTTCGGATTCCCGAACGTCGTCTCCGACGCCACGTGGGACGATTGGGTGCAAGAGCGTGGGCTGTACTTTCTGGGCGAGAAAGACCCAGCCTACCTGGACCTGGTCGAGTTGAGCGATTCGTTCCCGTCGAATGCTGGCGCGCAGCGGGGTGCGCTCGTCGAGGCCCGTTACGGCGAAGGCCGATGGATCTACGTGGGGCTGGGGCTCTGGCGACAGCTTCCAGCCGGTACCCCAGGTGCGTATCAGTTGCTTGCGAATCTCATCAGTCTCGGCGGAGACTGACCCTCAGCTCTCCCACCCCTCGTCACAGTGTCCCACTACCCTGCGGGTTGCCCGAGAAGGTAGACGTCGCCGGTTGGGGCCGGGACGCCCCCCGCAGGTTCGACGGTGATCGCCATCGTGGTCGGTAGCGACAAGGTGTCCGGCACATCAATAATCACCGTCGCGCTGCCGTCGTCGTTCGGATTCAGGAGCGCCGCGCTCACCGGGGCGTTCGGCAGGACGAACCACAATTGGTAGACGTCGCCGGCTGGCAGCGGCGGTAGTCCGCTGGCCAGGAACACCATGTCGGTGGCGTCGTTCCAGACCGCCCGCGCCGATGCCCGTGGCGCCAGCGGCTGGCCAACCAGTGTGAGCTGTTGCGCCGACGCGCCCGTGACAATCGCCAGCACGGCGTCACGCTCAGCCGCGGCTGCGCGGGCCTCCGCCGCGTCGAGTCGGAGGCGCAGCGTCTCTTCGGTCGCTTGGGTCACGTTGCCCTGCAGATCCACGATACGACGGTCGAGCGCGGCCCCATACCAGCCCCCACCGCCAGCCGCCGCGACCACCAGACTCGCGGCCAGCCAGAACAGCGCGCCCGGGCCGCCGCCGGCCGGTTCGGTGTGCCCCCCGTCGTCGCGATCGGTGTCGCGTGCCGCCGCCCCCGTCTTGGGTGTTGTCTTTCCGGTGTGGCCCGCGGCCGACGGGGCGGGTATCGCTCCGGTGATCTGCTCGAGGACCCGCGCCCGCAGCGCCGGCGTCGGATCAAGCGGCGGTGCCGTGTGCGCCAGGCCGTGCGCCACCGGGAGGAGCGATCGGACCTCGCGGACACAGTCAAGGCAGACCTCCAGGTGGGCCTCGAATGTTACTCGTTCGGCCGCGGTGAGCGCGCCGATGGCATACAACGCCGACGTGCCGTCGAACGGTTCATGCCGCGGGTCGCTCATGGGTGCAACGCTTCGCGGAGTTTCAGCAGGCCGGCTCGGATACGTGTCTTCACCGTCCCTAGCGGTTCTTCCAAGCGTCCCGCGATCTGGGTCTGCGTCAACCCTTCGAAGTACGCCAGCTCGATGGCGATCCGTTGTGGCACCGGCAGCGCCGTGAGTGCCGCTCGCACCCGGGTCGCGGACTCCGCGGTCAAGACGTGGTGTTCAGCCCCAACGGCCGGGTCTGGCACGTCCACCACCGCCTGCTCGCCCGGCAGCGAGGCGGAGTCGGGTTTGGCCCGTTCGGCCCGCAGTTTGTCGATGGCTCGCGTGCGCGTCATCGTCAACAACCAGGCCGCGACTGACCCGCGTGTCACGTCGTATCGTGTGGCTTGGGCCCAGACCTGAGAGAACACCTCCTGCACCACGTCTTCGGCGTCGCTCTGGTCCTGCATGATCCGCATCGCCAGGCCGAACACGGACCGGATGTGTTGGTCGTAGACAAGCGCGAGGGCGTCGGGGTCGCCCTCGGCCACGCGCTGGATCGCTTCCCGATCTGCGACTCGTGCCTCGGCGGCAAGACCTGGCCAACGGGCATCCGAGCTGTCGATCAACATACCGAGGATCATCGTCGTCGATGCGTGGCGGCCGAAGTCAGGGAGGTCCATGCTCCACTCTCATGACCCCGTTCTCGCGCATGTTACCGCGTCCAGCGGAGGTTGCGTCCCCAGCCGAGGTAACTTCTCTCCCGCGCGCCGGTCCCAACCCAAGGGCGGCCGTTTGTGCCGCCAACCGCTTTGGGACAAGATACCGGAGGAGTGCGATGCGTCCACGACACTGGCGGCAGGGTTGGGTGAGCGTGAACACCGACGCCGTCGTGCATGCCATGTCGTTGGACTCGGTACCATCATCATCATCGTGGAGTCTTAGATGCCAAATTTCGTACGGGGTCCGAAGGCGCTGGCGTTCGTCGTTGTCATAGCGATGGGCGTTCTGTTGTTCGGCGCACGCGGTCGCGCCCAGCCCGCCGCTGAGCGGCTCTCGATGGTGAAGGCGATGACCTTCGATGTCTTCGGCACGGTGGTCGACTGGCGGTCCTCGATCATCAGTGAGGGGGAAGCGCTCAGCACGCGTTTTGGCTTCGAGGTGGACTGGGCGCAGTTTGCCGACGAGTGGCGTGGCGGCTACGGCCCATCCATGCAGCGTGTACGCAGCGGCGAGTTGCCGTGGATGCGCATCGACGATCTGCATCGGTTGATTCTGGACGATCTGATTCCGAAGCATGGGCTCACCGCGCTCGGTGAAGCGGACCGGGACCATTTCAACCGGGCGTGGCATCGCCTGCAGCCCTGGCTCGATTCGGTGTCTGGCTTGACGCGGCTCAAGACCCGTTTCGTGCTGTCGACCTTGTCGAACGGGAATGTGGCGCTGCTGACGAATATGGCGAAGCACAGCGGTCTCCCGTGGGACGTCGTGCTCTCGGCAGAGCTGGCCAAGCACTACAAGCCGGACCCCGAGGTGTATCTCATGGCGGCCGACCTCCTCGGGCTCAAACCGGAGGAAGTGATGATGGTCGCGGCGCACAAGGGCGACCTGCGGGCTGCGGCCGCGCTGGGTCTCAAGACCGCGTTCGTGCCCCGGCCGACCGAATTCGGCCCCGATCGCGAGGTTGACATCACGGCGGACCCGGACTTCGACGTCGTAGCCACGGACTTCAACGACCTCGCAGACAAGCTTGGTATTCGCTAGTTCCAGGGGACGAGCCGGGGCCGGACCGTGGCGCAGGCGACGGCGAACGGGTAGCGGTGGGACCAGATCGTGATTAACAAGGGCATCATCCTCGCCGGGGGGTCCGGGACACGGCTGCATCCGCTGACGAAGGCGGTGAGCAAGCAGTTGATGGCCAT
>SXOW01000293.1 GCA_005778315.1 Acidobacteriota bacterium | reverse complement strand
TCGGCGTGCGGCAGGTCGTGACACATATGCGTGAAGTAGGTCTGGCGAGCGCCGATACGAGCGGCCGTCTCGACGGCTTCGCTCACAGAAAAATGTGTCGGGTGCGGGCGGTGTCGCAGCGCATCGAGCACCAGGACGTCGAGATCGCCCAGCAACGCGAAAGAGGTCTCCGGAATACGATTGCAATCAGTCAAGTAGGCGAAGTTGTCAATCCGGTACCCAAGAATAGCGTGGGCACCGTGAAACAGCGGCACCGGCACGACGCGGGCTCCCCCCAGTGAGAACTGACCGGTCACGTGCACCAAGAGGAGACGTGGCAACCCACCGCCGCGCGGTGACGACGCTTCCCACACATACGCGAACACGCGTCGCAGGGCGCCCAGCGTCGAGGCGTCCCCCAGGCAGGGACTCGCCGCCGCCTGACGGAAGTTGAAGGGTCGGACATCGTCGAGGCCCATGATGTGGTCGGCGTGATAGTGCGTAAACAAGATCAGGTCCAAACCGGTCACGCCGTAGGTCAGCGCCTGCGTCCGGAAGTCCGGGGTCGTGTCGACCAACACCCGCGTCCCGTCGGCCAGCTCGACGTAAATCGATGGCCGCCACCGCCGATCCCGCGAATCTGTGGACTGGCACGTCTCACAGTCGCAGCCGATCAGCGGCACTCCCGACGACGTCCCGGTGCCCAGGAATCTGACCCGCATCTCGTCCCTTGCCTCGACGGGTTACGGGGCGACGGTGGCCGCATCGCTATCGGCGGCCTTCTTGGCGTCGATGAACCGCATCCGCAACTCGTAGAGCACCTGCGTCAGGAACTTCTGTTCGTCCGGCGTCAAGTTGCCTCTGGTTTTCTCCGCCAGGACGTTGAGGAGATCGACCATGTGACCCGACGCCTCCAGATTGGGGGGCAGCTTCTGGCCCGTGGCTGTTTCCGCGACGTCACCCAGGTGGACGGCGGCGGTCGTCGCGAGCGACACCACCAAGGCGTTGAACGAAATTTGAGGTGCAGCTGCCATATCTCCTCCGCGACCAACGCCGGATGCAACCGGGGTCCGTCAGACCCGCTTTATCAGTCAACTCAGTCAGGCCCCGAATGGCGCTGGCGGTAGTGACGCTACAACACGTTGTGCCCAAAGTCACCGTTACAGGACACTAACATACGCCCGTGATCTCTGGGCCCACCGGGCTGCCGGCCTCATCATGATGAAACTGACGCCACCACCCCTATCCAAGCCGGACGATACCGCCGGCGACCGTTTCGAGCACCTCGTGGAGATCATGCGCACCCTGCGGTCGCCGGACGGATGCGCCTGGGACCGTCAGCAGACACTGGAGACGCTCCGACCGTTCGTCCTGGAGGAGGCCTACGAGGTCGTTGAGGCCATCGACAGCGGCGACCCCACCGCGCTGTGTGATGAATTGGGGGATCTCCTGCTCGAGGCCGTGTTCGTTGCGCAGATCTCCGCCGACCTGGGCGACTTCACCATCGCCGACGCCGTGGACGCCATCAATGCCAAGCTCGTTCGCCGGCATCCTCACGTGTTTGGAACGGACCAGGACGTCGAGGGGCGTGACCTCTCCCCCACTGAGGTCAAGGCGCAGTGGGAGGAGATCAAGACGCAGGAACGAGCCGGAAAGCCGACGCGCAAGACCCTGCTTGACGGTATTCCAGAGTCGCTCCCGGCCCTGCTGCGCGCATCGCGCATCGGTGCCCGCACTGCGAACGTCGGGTTCGACTGGAAGGAGGCGCATGACGTGGTGGCGAAAGCCGACGAGGAAATGGCCGAACTGAAAGAGGCCATGGCCACCGAGGATCAGGCTCACGTGGAAGAGGAACTCGGCGACCTGCTCTTCACCGTCGCCAATCTGGCCCGCAAACTCAAAATCGACCCCGAGTCAGCGCTGCGGGCGGCAAACAACAAGTTCACGCGGCGGTTCCGGGCCGTCGAACAACGACTGACGGCCGACGGGCGGTCGTTGCACGAGGCCACCAGTGACGAGTTGGAGCGTGAGTGGCAGGCGGTGAAACAGATGCCTCAGGCGGACCGCGAGACCCACGACTAGCCGACGACAGGACGTCCCTCGAGGCCGGTCGACGCTCACTTCAACGGGGCACAGTCGGCCTGTCCCGCTCGGTAGGCGAGCCGACGACCTGATTCCGTCCAGATCGAGACGTTCGTCCCATCCGTTTCCATTGTGACTGCACCGTCCCTCGCGGTCTCGAGCACGACCGCACCCGCCTGCCGATAGCGTTGAACCACCTCCGGCGCCGGGTGGCCGAAGGCGTTCGCCCGTCCGGCGCTGACCACCGCCACGCAGGGCACCAGCGCGTCGACAAAACCGTCGGAACTGGATCCTGCGCTGCCATGGTGCGGCACTTTGACGATGCGAAACGGCGTCGCCGGCAACGACGACACGACTGCCTCCTCGACGGCGTGGCCGATGTCACCAGGCAGGAGGACGGCGACGCCGCCGAAGCGAACGTCGAGCACGACAGAGTCGTCGTTCCGCACCTTGAGTCGCTCCCAGTCCGGCACGGGTGGGTGCAACACGCGGACCGCCATCTGGCCGAAACGAAACCGGTCGCCCCGGGTGGTCTGGCGCCACCTGATGTGACGTTGGTCCGCCTGATCGTGTAGGGCGGACAGGGCAGCGTGGCCCGGTACTGGCACGCCATCCCACACCTCGCCCGGTCTGAAGTCACGCAGCACCGCGCCGAGCCCGCCAGCATGGTCCGGATCGCCGTGGCTGAGCGCGGCGACGGTGAGGCGCCGGACCCCACGCGCCCACAGCGCCGGCGCTACCACGCGGGTCCCGACATCGGATCGGGCACTCCGCGCTCCACCGGCATCAACCAGAATGGCTACCCGGCCGGGTCCCTGGACCAGCGTGGCGTCCGCTTGCCCGACGTCGAGAAACGTCACCCGCAGCCGACCATCGGGTGGCCAACCGGTAATCGCCGGACGCCACGGCCCTGACGCGATCCACACCACGGCCACCGCCAGCGTCCACCGGCTGACCGCCCTGGTCCGGCCGGTCGGTCCCGGCCACAGCCACGTCAACAGCGCTGCGTAGTAGACCACCAAAGCGGTCCAGCCAGGCGGCGGCACCCGAAACGCCAACCAGGGGAACAGGTCCAGCAGTCGGGTTGACTCGACCAACCCCGTCGCGGCAGCGTGGGCGACCCAGCCAACCAGCGACGCGCCCGTGGCGCTGACACCATCCAGCGCCACCGCGACCATGCCCGCGATCTGCGTGACGGTCATCAACGGAATCGCGAGAAAGTTCAGGGCCAGGCCGGCCACGCTGACCCGCCCGAACAGCAACGCGCCCACCGGCATCAGCGCAGCCTCAGCGCACAGGGTCGCGGCGAGCAGCATGGCAGCGGCTGATACCCACCGCGGCGCGGGATCCCACCACCGCGTCGGCACCCGCAGCAGAGCGTCACTGAGTCGCGCCACACCCAGCACGATGCCGAGCGTCGCCCCGAAGGTCAGGAGAAATCCGGCGTCGAACAGGCTCAGCGGCGAGAATACCAGGACCCCGATCGCCACGACCGCCACCACGTTGAGCGACGGCGTTCGATGGTCCAGCAGGCCCGCGCCCAGGACCACTACGGCCGCGGCGGTGGCTCGGCCGACAGACGCGTCGTGGCCAACCAGGTACGCATAGCCCACCAACGCCACGATCACGCCGACTGACAGGTGTCGTGGTCGCCACCCCGCTGCGCGACCCAGCAGGAGGAGCACCCCCGCCAGAATCGCGATGTTGCCGCCGGAGATGGCGATGACGTGGTACGTGCCGCCGTCCTGCAATCGGCTGATGGTGTCGTCGTCGAGGGCCATCAAACCCGCGCGGTCGCCGATCAGCACCGCAGTCACGATCGCGGCCGAGCGCCGTCCGTGCCGTCCAACACTCTGATCCACGGCACGCCGCACCCGGGCCCGCGTGCCCGCTGCGAGTTCGGCAATCGTCCCCCCTCCGCCGATCACTTCGACCAGGAGCGCGCTCTTTACGGACCCGAGAAGCACGGTGCCGCGCCTGGCTCGCTGTTCCCGCTGGTCCGCCTGCCCGGGATTGCGGTAGGACGGCGGTGGACGGAGAGTCGCGGACACGCGAATGAGACGCCCGGCCCGCCACGACGACATGCGCGAGCGCGCGAGATCGCCGCCAATCGACAGACGGACTCCGCCGAAGTCAGGGCCACCCTCACCGTGGTCGCCGACCCTGGTTACGTCCAGGTCGATCGCCGCCCCGTAGTCGGTCGCCGAGGCATCGGCCCGCAGACGCCCTTCGAGTCGAGCCGGACCTATGCGACCTGTCTGGGCATCGGGCTGCTCGTGGAACCAGCGCAGGACCGGCGTGTCGCTCGCAGCCTGGCTGCGCGACGCACCGAGGAGCACACCCGCGGCGGCGAACGCCGCCAGCAGCGCCCAGGACACCAATTCCGATCGAGCCGAACGGGCGTAGGTCGCGACCGCGACGGCCCAGGCGGTCACGGCCGCGACCGGCGCCACCACGAGGGGCCATGCGAGCCACACCCCGAGCCAGACTCCCATGACGAGAGCGATCGCAGGGGGTACCGCTGGGGTGGCCATCGGGACCGACCATGCAAGGACCGGGACCCGGAGGGGACGACGCAGACACCGAGGATCCCGAACTACTAGGGAAATATTGCGAGGCGTCGGGGGCACCCGCCGCGCACCTTTTGCTGAGGGGTGAAGGCGGCTGGGCTCGACAGTGGATGTGGCGCAGGCCTTTAAGGCCTGCGGGAAGCGTCAGCCGCGGGCGAGGGCGGAGTGGTAGTCCTGGAGGGCGCGCACATCGAGTGCTTCGTCCCGGAGGGCCCGCATGGCGCTGACGGTGGCGGCGGCGCCGGTGAGCGTCGTCACACACGGGATCTGCAGGACGGTCGCAATCCCCCGCAAGGTGCGATCGTCGAAGAACGACTCGCGGCCGAGGGGGGTGTTGATTACGAGATCGATTTCACGATTCTTGAGTCGGTCCCCGATATGTGGACGACCTTCATTGACCTTGTACACCAGCTCCACGTCGAGGCCGTTCGACCGCAGAAACTCGGCCGTACCACTGGTGGCCAGGAGGGAAAATCCAAGTTCCGCCAGGTCCCTTGCCACCGGGAGCACGTTCGGCTTGTCCGCGTTGTTCACGCTGATGAACGCCG
>SXOW01000292.1 GCA_005778315.1 Acidobacteriota bacterium | reverse complement strand
TGCGTCCCCGTGAGCAGCAACTGCTCGCGCAAGAAATGGACCAACAGCGTGCGGGGCTCAACATCCGCGGTGCGCGGTTTGCCGTTGACCGTGATTGTGACCTGGGCCATGGGAACTCCGTGTGACGTAGACGTGATTTCGATACAGACGATAGCCTACCCATATCTGGGGATGGGGACAAGCATGTCCCCGCTACGGCAGGCGGAAACGAGCGATCTTGTTCGATCCCGCAATGCCGCCGACCCAGATCTCGTCTTCCACCTGCAGACCGACCGTTCCCAGAATGATGTGCTCGTTCGACGGATACCGGACGAGTTCCTCACTGGTCAGCTGGTCGGGGTCGACTCTAGCCACGTGAGACGTCACATCCGCGCACTGCTGTTGTCCCAGGCACTGAAAGATGGACTCAGGCGTTGCGCCGAGGTGACCCGCGGCCAACAACGAGCCGTCGGGCGCCCAGCGGACGTTGTCAATGTGGAATCCAACCTCGACGGCGTCGACTCGAACCGGCGTTTGCCCTCGCGAGACGCGGATCAGGGAGTGGGTCCCCCACCCACCGACGTAGAACCACCGGCCATCAGGCGACGAGACCAGGCCGTTGGGCCCGTTGGTCTCGAACCCCGGCACCTGCGTCCATTGGGTCTGGGGCTGCCACTCCCACAGCGCCCCCACCGGCCGGTTGAAATGGGTGGCGGCAAACCCTTCCCCGGGAAGGGCGGTGACCGAGTTGAACGTGATGCCCTCGGGCGCCTCCGCGCAGCCTTGCCAGGTCAAGATCGGTGCGCCACTGCGGGCGTCCACCTCGAATACCTCGATGGCTTCGCGGGCCCCGTGCCGCACGACATACAGCGTGTGACGATTGTTGCGGCCAGGCCGCAGACTCAACCCATGCGGACGAAACCCGCTCGCGAGCGGACCCGAGCAGCGGCTGAAGGCGGCGGCCGGACGCGAACCGAACGAGGTGGACGGGAACAGGACCGTGGAGCGCTGGTCTCGACGATCAATCGCGTAGAGGTAGCCGTCGTCCTCCATCCCGGCCGCGATCACCCAGGGCGAGTCTGGCACGCTTACCAGGTCTTCGGGGCTCACGGGCCCACAGATGAACTGGACGTCGCCGTCAGGTCTGCACTGGGCCGCACTCGGACTCGCCTGAAGCATGGCCAGCGCGCCGACGGCCAACACCACGATTTGCCGCACGTTCATGACACCTCCACTTTCGGGACCGACTGAGGCGTCGCGCTTGTCGCGACGCCTGTCTCACTCCACTGGCACAAGGCGGGTCAGCTCGTCGAACCAGTGCTGCACGAAGATCGTGTCCAGGGCTGGTCTGGGACCAGCGCCACCCTCCGGGGCGATCACGATGAAGGATTGCCCATCTGGAGCGACCGCATACGGCCGCTCCGGGCCAAGCGAGGGCAGGAAATCGCCCTCGGCCAACACCTGCACCGGCGAGATCGTCAGTGCGGGCGTGGTCTCCAGCGACACGCCGAAGATCTGGCGCCCGTCGATACTCAGGAAAAACAGTTCGCTGCCATCCGGAGACCACAACGGCGCTCGCCCCCCGTCCGTGGAGATCAGGGTTCGCTGCCCCAGCCCTGGATAGGCGTCAAGGTAAATCTCGGGTCGTCCGGATAGATCCGAATGAAACGCCACCCATCGACCATCCGGCGAGATGGCGGCATGTCCTTCGTTCGAGTCCATCTCGATCAGCGCCCTCGCGTCCCGGTCCGCGGCCATCGACAGCGTCCAGATATTGGCGCGTCCTCCGCGTTCCGTGGTCAGCCCTCCCCCGGAGAGCGCATCGGTAAACAGCACCTGCATGCCGTCGGGCGACCACGTCTCGGGGATGACCACGAAGCTTTCGTCGCGAATCAGCAACGGCTCGGTCGCACCGGAGCCGTCCGCCTGCTTCCAATACAAGCCCAGCGTCCCGTCCCGGTCAGACGCGAACACCAACCGAGCACCGTCCGGAGTCCAGAGGGGCTGGGTGTCGCTGGCTGCGTCGGTCGTCACGCGCGTCAACGTGCCGCGCGCCAGGTCGAACGTCCAAACGTCAGCCGGCGCGCCGAACGCGACGGCGAGCCGGCCACCATCGGGGGACAGACGAACTGTCTCGTAGTCCCCTGGCGGCATTCGGTCGAGCGGCGCTCGCCCCCCGTCGCGATCGACCCGCAGCAGTATCCGCCGCGCAGTCAAACCAGGGTCGCCGCTGACGTAGACCAGAGATCCGTTCGTGGCCAGATCAAAGTTCGCCGCACCGCTCGGCTTCATCGTCACGCCCTCGACGACCGGCACCGGAGGCCCTGTCACCGCCAAGCGACGGAGATCGAATGGCGTCGCCCGCAGCGTGCCCTCGGCCCCGTAGACCAGGTGACCGCTCGCCGCGTACCGAGCGTCGGAGCCGGGTATCAGGGTCGTCCAGACGCCGCTCGACCGGTCCAGCACCGCGACCTCGGGCTCGCGCGCAGCGCCGCGGATCACGGTAAACAGCACCGCGTCCTCGCCGGGCAAGATCTGGGGAAACCGATGATCGAATTCTTCTCGCGCCGCGTCGGGTGTGGTCAAGCGAGACGGCTCCCCACCTGCCGCAGGCACGCTCCACAGGCCCCCGCCCTGGTCCGTCGTGGCGAACACGATGGTACCGTCATCACCCCAGGCGGCGCCGGCCAGGTTGCCGGGCAACGTGCAGATCGTGATGACCGAGCCGTTGGCCACCGACACGCGCTGCAGCACCGGCCCACTCGAGTCGAAGTAGCCGAGCCATTCGCCGTCGGGGGAGAAGAACGGATTGAACGGCGACCCTTCAGCCACGATGGTGACGGGAGTCAGCGTGCCGAGGGCTCGGAGCTGGAGACGACGCTGGCCGGCGGTCTCGGTCAGATACGCGAGTTGCCGGCCGTCGCGGGAAATAGCCAGATCGGCCGACACGTCGGCGATGAACAAGGGGTCGCTTTGTGAGGTGCCAATGGCAAACCAGGCGGGGACACGCTCAGGCGTCCCCGAGACCGACCATGCCGTCACGGCGGCCGCGAGGATGCCGCCGACCAGACCCGCTGCGGCCAGACGCCAGCCGGCGGCCGGGCGTGGCGCCGGATCTGGTCGTGGCGTCGGGGTCAAGGCCACCCCAGCCTCTGCACCCGCTAACGCATCAGCAATCTCTAGTCGAGCCACCCCGATGCCTGGCAGCCGCCGCTTCTTGTCTTTTTCCAGGCATCGCCGCAGCAGTCGCCGCACAGGCGGTGGCGTATCCGACGGGAGCGACGAGAAATCTGGAGAGGTCTTGAGGACTTCTGCGAGCACGTCCGACATCGACTCGCCCACGAAGAGCGCCCGACCGGTGAGCATTTCGAACAGGACGACACCGAAAGACCACACGTCCGTACGCTGGTCCAGCGGCTGCGCCTTGGCTTGCTCTGGCGACATATAGGCGGGTGTGCCGACCACGACGCCCACCTTGGTCTGGCCAAGCACCGTGGGTGCGTCCGGTCCATCGGCCCCGGCGGTGACCCCATCCACCGCTTTCGCCAGACCGAAATCCAGCACCTTGACGGTGCCATCGTCACGAATCTTGATATTGGCTGGCTTGAGATCGCGATGAATCACGCCAGCCTGATGTGCGGCTTCCAGCGCGTCCGCGATCTGGGTCGCGATCGGCAGGGCGTCATCGACCGGGATGGGCCCAGCCGCCATCCGCTCCGCCAACGTCTGGCCCTCGACCAGTTCGAGCACGAGCGCCCGGCAGCCCGCGCCCCCCGGCGCGTCTTCCAGTCCGTAAATCGCGGCAATGCCAGGATGGTTCAGGCTGGCAAGGACCTGGGCTTCCCGCTGGAACCGATCCAGCCGCTCCGGGTCAGACGCGAAGGTATCGGGCAATACCTTGAGCGCCACGTCGCGAGCCAACTGGTCGTCGGTCGCGCGGTAGACCCGCCCCATGCCGCCCTCGCCGAGGAGGGCGGTCTCGATGTAGGGGCCGAGCCGGTCGCCGACATCCATGGCTCAGATTATGGGCGCATCGCGGGGTCTCGGTGACGACGAACGTCACATCGCCATGATCTGATACCCGCCGTCGACATAGATCGTCTGGCCGGTAATCGCCGCCGCGCCGTCGCTGGCGAGAAACACGCCAGTCTTCCCGAGTTCAGCCGGCTCGCAGCTGCGCCGGAGCGGCGCCCGCCCCCTGTAATGGTTGAGCATGGTGTTGAAATCCGCGATGCCGCGCGCGGCGAGCGTCTGCACCGGGCCGGCGCTGATGCAGTTGACACGAATCCTTTGCGGGCCCAGATCCGCTGCCAGATAACGGGCGGTCGCCTCCAGGCTGGCCTTGGCCACCCCCCTCACGTTGTAGTTCGGCACCACTTTCACCGCCCCGTAGTAACTCATGGCGACAATACTGCCGCCGTCGGTCATCATCGGTACGGCGCGCTGCGCCAAGGCGACCAGCGAGTACGCGCTGATATCGTGTGATACCCGGAACGCTTCACGGGAGGTGCGCAGGAAGCCGCCTTCCAGTGCTTCCTTCGGCGCATACGCAACGGAGTGCAGGACGAGGTCGAGCTTGTCCGTATGGGTCGCGACCTGCTCGAAGAACGCGTCGATCTCCTCGTCGCTGCTGACGTCGCATGGATACAGCGGCACGTCGGGGCCGAAAGTACCGGCGAGTTGCTCGACGTTCCGTTTCAGCCGTTCCCCTTGATAGTTGAAGATCAGCGAGGCGCCGGCCTCCGCCCATGCCTGGGCGATAGCCCACGCGATGCTCCGTTTGTTCGCCACCCCGAACACCAGACCTGTTTTACCCGCCAGCGGTTTCGCATCGGTCATGACGGAGGAGTTTCGATATTCGGGTCGCGGGTGTCAAGGGGGAGCGAAAGCACGCGCTCCAGGCTAGTTCGCCACGATCTCCAGCAACTCGACCTCGAACATCAGCGCGGCGTTGCCCGGGATCCCCGGCCGCCCCTGTGGACCGTAAGCCAGGTCTGGGGGACATACGAGGCGGCTCTTGCCGCCGACGCTGATGCGCTGGACGCCCTCGGTCCAGCAGGGGATGACCCCCGTCAGCGGAAACGTTGCGGGCTCGCCGCGCTCAACCGAACTGTCGAACACGGTGCCGTCTCGCAGGGTCCCGTGGTAATGCACCTGCACCGTATCCTCGGCGGCTGGGTTGGCACCGGTCCCTGCCCTCATCTCCTGGATGACGATGCCCGACGCGGTGCGCTCGGCGCCGTCGACCGCCGCCTGCTCTTCCAAGAAGGCGGTGGCCAGTTCCATTTCGCCCTCCGCCGCCACCGCCACCCGCGCCTGCATGAACCCCTGGATCTGCGGACCGAATTCGTCGAGGTCCACGAGCGCGTCGCGACCCAACACCGCGTCGCTCATCCCGCGCTGCACGAACGCCAGTTCATCCTCCGACAGGTTGGCCGGCAGCAAGTTCTGAGAGAGCGCCTGACCCAGGGCGTTGAGGATCTTCTGATCGTCAGTCGCTGGCGCACCACCGGTGGCGCCCGACGACAGGGATCCCGAATCCGTCCCGGTCGTCGACTCGGATGCACAGGCGGAGAACACGCACGAGACGGCGACAAGCAGCGAGCAACAAACGATAGGTCGCACGGTATTTCCTTTCAATATGCGAACACCGACGTCTTCGTCGGCGTGAATTCGAAACGACGAGGTGCGGGCGTATTAGACCACTTTCGTCACCCACGTGGAGACCGCCCACCTGGGCGCGCCGTAACATTGTCCTATGCGGCCCGTCTTTTCCATCGAGGTCCTGCGGTCTTCACCACCGCAGGCGGCGCGCCGATTGCTGGGCGCGCAACTGGTCCATCGCACGGCAGAGGGCACGACGAGCGGCATCATCGTGGAGACCGAGGCGTACTGCGAGAGCGATCCCGCGTCCCATACCTTTGGCGGGCCAACCCCTCGAAACTCCGTTATGTTCGGGCCGGCCGGCCACGCCTACCTGTACTTCACGTACGGAATCCACTGGTGCTTCAATGTCGTCACAGGAGAGGACGGAAAGGGGCAGGCCGTGCTGGTGCGAGCCCTCGAGCCCCTCTCGGGTCTATCGGTCATGGCGCGACGCAGGGGCATCGCACTCCCCGGCGACACCAGCACCTGGCTGCGGCGCGCGCCGGATGAA
This sequence comes from Acidobacteriota bacterium, assembly GCA_005778315.1. GTDB lineage: Bacteria > Acidobacteriota > Vicinamibacteria > Vicinamibacterales > UBA8438 > UBA8438. Next base: position 19,233 of record SXOW01000292.1, on the reverse strand, counting down.
CCACACACGCGAAGGGCGTTGATCGCGCTGACATCGGGACCCGCCAAGTTGGCCCAGGCTATGGGACTGGGCGGGGACATGTACGGGACCTATCTCCTCAACCCCCGCGGCGCTCTGCGACTGCACGCGCCGGAGCAGCCAGTCCCCACCCGACGGATCGTAGCGTCTGCGCGCATCGGTATCAGGAAAGCCACGGACACACGCTGGCGCTTCTACATCGCCGGCAATCCGTACGTGTCGCGGTAGGCCTGGCAGATTACGCCTCAGGCGCCAGGCCCCCGCCCGCTTCGCGTTCTACGGTAGGATCGGGGGCTGACGCTTGGTCCGTCCCGCCTGCGCGCCCTTATGCTGATCGACGCCCGACAACTTCAGGACGACCACGTCTTCGAGTCCGACATCTGCATCGTGGGTGGTGGAGCGGCCGGTATCTCGATGGCGCTCGCCCTTGCAGGCACGCCGTGGTCGGTCACGCTTCTGGAGAGCGGCGGGTTCGAGTACGACGATGAGGTCCAGGCGCTCTACGACGGCCAGAGTGACGGTGTCTTGCTCCAACCGGGCGAGCGCTACATCTCGCGGTCGCGGTGGCGCTACTTGGGCGGTGCAACCAATAACTGGACCGGTCTGTGTGTGCCGCTGGGCGCGACCGACTTCGAGACGCGTCCCTGGTTCCCCGACAGCGGGTGGCCGATCACCCAGAACGATTTGACGTCGTTCTATCAGGACGCGGCACGCGTACTGCGGATCGGGCCGGTCGATGTCGACGCGCACCTGTCCGGGGAGCCGCTGCTCCCGCTGCCCTCGTTCACCAGCATGCGCTATCAACTCACCAGCGTGCGTTTCGGCCGTGACTATCGGCAGGACCTCCTCGCTGTGCCGAACCTGACGGTCGCGCTCTACGCAAACGCGACCGCCTTCGAGGCCGATGAGACCGGCGGGCGTGTGCAGGAGGTCCGCGTCGCTACCTTGAACGGCAAGCGGTTGACGGCAAAGGCTCGCCTCTACGTGCTGGCCACTGGAGGTATCGAAAACGCGCGGTTACTGCTGGTCTCGGACTCGGTCCAACGGACGGGTCTCGGCAACCGTAACGATCTCGTCGGCCGCTACTTCATGGAACACCTCGAGGGCACGGTCGGCGCGATGATCCTCAGCGACCAGCTCGAGGCGCGCGAACGCTTTCGACCGACGCCCGATTACCTCTTCCACGGGTTCACGCTGTCGCCCGCCGTGCGCGAGCGGGAGCACCTGTTCAACGCGTCGATCGAGATCGAGTTCGGAGAACCGTATCGGCCAGAGTCGCCACTCGGCGGCACGCCCCTGAACCTCGACGACGCCATCCATCGTCTCGACCACCTGGATATGCCGCCCCCGGTCGAGACGGCGCATTCGCTGTGCTTTGCCCGAGCGGAACAGTCGCCGAATCCCCAGAGCCGCGTGACACTGCTGCCAGAACTGGACGCGCTGGGGATGCGACGCACGCATCTCGCCTGGCGCGTCCGCGACCGCGACCACCTGAGTCTGCGACGCACCATGGAACGGATGGCGCAGGAGCTGGGCGCGCAGCGCATCGGCCGAGGCATGATGCTGCTCAGCGACGATGACCCATGGCGGGCGGTGCACGAAGCCAATCACCATATGGGCACGACGCGCATGAGCAGCCATCCCAAGAGCGGCGTGGTCAACAGCGACGGGCGGTTGCACGACGTAGACAACCTGTATGTCGCCGGGAGTTCCCAGTTTCCCACTGGGGGCGCCGCGAACCCCACGCTCACCATCGTCGCCTTGGCCCTCCGTCAGGCGCAGCAGCTCCAAACGGTATTGGCGCGAGGCTGACCTCCATGGCAATCGCGCGACGCGGATTCATCCTGTCAGCCGCCACCCTCGGCGTTGCGGGTCTGGCCGGTCTGCGGTGGAGCGCAACGACCCAGCGGCGGGTGGCGCTGGACCAGGTCGTTGCACAGCTCCGTGACGTCGCGGGGATCGTCGATCTCGGAACGGAGTATGTGACCCGGATGCCAGACGAAGGGGACGACGCGACACTGGGGCAGCTGCTGTCGTCTGGGGCCGGTGGCGGTCTGCGGGGGACCGACGCGGGTGAGCTCGTACGCACGCTCGATACCCAGATCAGCGCCGACTTCGACAGTGGGCGGGTGTTGCTCTTCGGCGGCTGGATGCTGTCGCAGACCGAGCTCCGGCTGTGCGCGCTGGCGTCAGTCCGCTCGAGGTCTGACGACCAGGGCCTCAGCGGCGTCTTCCTCCCGGCGGTGCTCCCGGACGGGCAGGCCGTCCGTTGGACGACGCCGTCAGCGACAGTCGCCATCACCGCCGACCGCGGCATCATCGTGCTGCCGATTCGTAATCCGGCACCGTTCGAGCGGACGGTGTCTCTGCGCCTGGATGGTCGGCTCGCCGACGAGGTACTGGTCACCGCAGAATCGGACTGGTGGCCTCTCGAGTACAACCTCCGTCGACTCGCCACGACTCGACAGCTTCTCGAGCTGCGCATCACCCCGCCCTGGCGTCCGCCGTACGACTTCCGCACCGTGGGAATCGGCCTGGGCCACATCCCGTAAATCCTCCGCGCCGCCGGGGGGGGGTGCCAAGAAGGTGTCAGCCGCGCAGCAGTCGTTCCGGTGGCGACCACTTCGTGACGGGCGCGCGGTTGTGAGGCAAGAACGCGCTGCCATATGATCGAGCCGGCGATGAGCGGCCAGACCAGGAGTGGGACGGCGCCGGACACCGTGCCCGGGAGGCCGCTGCGGTTATCGGTGAGGAAGCGGGTCGGCTTCAGCCTCGCCCTGCTGGCCCTCACGGGCGTCCTTGTGCTGGTGCTCGGCGAAGTGTCCTTCCGGGCGTGGGCCGCCTATGACCGACAGCGCGCATTCGCTTCTGCCGATTACGCTGATGACCTCTGGGCCACCTACGACCCGCTGCTCGGCTACCGGCTGAATCCCGCCTTCGAGGATCACAACGCGGCGGGGCTGCGCGACCGGCCGGTGCCGCCCCGGTCGGCGAGGCCGCGTCTCCTGATGCTCGGTGACTCGCTGGGTTACGACGGCGACTCGATCGACGACACCTACGTGCGCTACCTCGAGACGGCACTCCGGGACGGCGGGCCGGACGGCCGTGACCCGATCGAGATTGAGGTGATCAACGCCTCGGTCATGGGCTACACGACGCACCAAGAGATCCTGTATCTCGAGCGCGACGGGGTGGCGCTCGATCCGGATGTCGTCGGCCTCGCCTTCGTGCTGAACGACGTGCACCAGTTCCTGCATCAGTTCCAACATCGTGACGGACGGATTCTCCGCACCAACCTGTACCAGTTCACCGACGAAGCCTCCGGACAGCGTCCCGGGTGGCTGGACAGCCTGTTTCTGCACTGGCTGGTCGACCAGCTCCAGATCGGCGGCACCGTGGCCGGGGTCATGGCAGCCAGCGGCTTCCCGTTCGAGTACAAGGTGGACATCGGCACCGCCTGGAAGCCGGAGCGTTGGGGGGTCGTCGACGAGGCGCTCGAGCGTTTCCGGATGCTGGGACGTGAGCACGGCTTCGAGCCGTTCATCGTGATGTTCCCGATGTTGCTCCAGTACGACGAGGCGTTGCTGGCCAGGGACCGCGAGTATCTGCTGCAGCCACAGAACCAGCTGGCCGAGCGGAGCACGCGACTCGGCATTCCGTTTCTTGATCTCTACGGGGAGATGCGACCCGAACACTTCGACGACGATGGCCTCCACCTCTCAGCCGAGGGGCGCCGCGCCGTGGCGATCCCGATTGCAGATTTCCTGCATCGGGAAGGCCTCACGGCCCCGCTGCGGTAAGCCGCGACAGAGACGCGGTCAGCGTGGCGGTCGAGACGGTGTCCATCCTGCAGACGTCCTCCAGCCGACCGGCGTCCCGGAAGAGCTGTTCGACCTTGCCTCCCTGGCCGGGATAGTAGTCGATGCCGAGGGTGGGCCGTTGCTGCGACCAGGCGAAGATGCAGGCATGGAGACGCATCGCGACGACGGCGTCCAGTTGCCGCAGGAGATAGAGGATGCCGTCCACGTCTGGATCCTGTTCCCACACACGAATCTCGGCACGACCGCCGACCCGGCGGTGGAGGTGATACGCCGATCTGAGGTCGGAGCAGCCACCTTCCTGCGGGTTCATCGGGAAGAACACGTAGCAGGGGGCGGGCGTCGAACGCTCAGCGTGCGCGACCATCGCGGCGGCCACCCGGTCGAGGAATCGCTCTTCGCTCCGCCGGGAATACTCGCTCCCCCGCGGGCTCCAGAGGTGCCGGATAGGGCGCAGATTGATGCCGATACGCGGCCGGCCCTCGGTGCCCTGCAACAGGGCGTCAATGGCGAGTTGCTCGGCGGCCTGTAGGCGAGAGAGCTGGTGACGAGTCGCGAGGTACTCAAAGGCCGGGTCAGTCTCGACCACGGGGTGGAGTCCCGCCACCACCGGGTCGTCCGCGCCCGCCGACGCGCGCACCGACAGTCGGCTCGCGAGCCGCAGCAGTCGACGCGCCATCACCCGGCTGACTCGTCGTTTGAACGGCCCGATGCCAATGCGGTCGCACACGATCGGCAGCTTTTTCCGGCGCGCCGCGGTTGCCACCGCCATCTGCATCGCCAGGACGCGCGGGAGGTCCATCACGGGGCCTCCGGCAAAGACCAGCGCCTGCGCCTCGTTGAGCCGGCGCTGGACCTGACCGTCCCGAGGTGACTCCACGATGACTTGGACCGGCGTCTCGAGGCGGGAGGCGAGCTGTCTCGTGTGGTCCGGGCGCCAGCTCATCAGAAAGGCGACCGTCGTGCCGTAGTCGCGGTGCAAACGGAGCAGCACGCCACCGAGAATCGCCGCGTCTCCGACATGCTCTCCACCATACTGGCCGACCAGGACGACCCGTTCCAGGCGCCCCCCGTCGAGCGGGATCGGCGGGGCGACCAGGCTGCCGACATTGCGAAGAATCCGCGCCCCATGGCGCAGCACCGCCATGTTGGCGGCGGCGGTCTCGTGTCGTCTGGCGGCCCCCTCTGGCGCGGGGCGCGAGGCAAGATAGTCGTCGTGGAACACCGCCTCGCGAGCGTTCAGCCCGATCGGGGGCAGGCACCGCAACGAGACGCCATCGGCCGCGGCGAGCAGCTCGAGCGCCCCCAGCCGATGGACGGTGGCGGGGGTGACCGGGACCTGCCACTCGACCGACCCGGTGGCCGTGGCGGCGCGGGCCGCCTCCAGCACGCCGCCCAGCCCGGTCTCCTCGCCCGAGAGCAGCGCGTGGACCTGACACGCCTCGGCCTCCTGGAGCACATGGCCGTGTTCGGTGCCCATCCGGCGGCTAGTCCGTTCTGACTCTCACCACGTCGTCCTCGACCTGGACGTCGAAGAGGCGCAGTGGCTGCAACATCTGGCAGGCGCTCTTGCCAGAGCGCGCGTCGAAGCGGACGTCGTGCCACGGGCAGACGACTTCGCCGTCACGGACGTGCCCGAAGGAGAGGTCGGCGCCTTCGTGCGGGCAGCGTCGGCCAAACGCCACGACCTTCGCGTCGGCAAGCCGCGCCGCGCAGACGTCATCGGACACCGGTTGGATCGTGCCGGGTGACAGCCTTGAGACGGCGACCGGTGGTAGCGGAGCGGATGGCGGGCGGCGACCCGCGCCGTTCGTGCGGCCGCCAGGGCGGCGCGTCAACCCCAGCCGCTCGGCGATCCAGATGAGGCGAGTCTCGACCCAGCCCCACGCGAAGTTGGCTGGCCATTCGGCGACGAGATCCAGCGGGCCGCCAGCGAGGGAGGAGTGGACATAGTGGTGGTAGTGCTTGCCGGCGTACCGCGGCTTCTCGGTGACGACCCGGAAACTGACCACATGCCGTGTCGACTCGGTCCGATTCAGCACCGAGGAGTGCAGATGGTTCCCGTGAAACAGGATGACGTCCCCTGCCGCCAGGTCGAAGTTGAGCGGCGTGCCGGGATGCTCGTCTCGCGCAAGACCGCCGGAGGGGGTGGACGCGAGCGTGCGGCCGAACGCGTCAGGGAAGATCGTAATGCCGTTCCCCTCCGGAATCGGACCTACGGCAATCCAGATGTTGATGAGGTTGGTCGGGCAGTCGACCCAGCTGTCACGATGCGGCGGATGCGGTGTGACCTTGCCGTGCCCGTGCTTCTTGATGACGCCGGCCAGCGCATCGGCCTCCTGCATCATGAGGTCATAGGGAATGACGAACCGGACGTTGGGCCGGCGCTCGAAATAGTAGGGCTCGGTGACGCCGAGCAGGTCGGGCACGATCTTGGAGACCCAGCGCGCGGCCTGCGTGGCGGTGGTCCTGTAGACGGCGTCGGTGATCTTGGCGATCTGTTCGAGACTGGCGAACCGATGGATCTGGTCGAGTCCCTCCGCGTCGACACGGGCCGATACCTCGGGTCCGAGAACCTGACGGATCCCGTCGAGACTGGCGGCTCTGAGATCGTCGAAGAGGTCGAGCCGCTGCATGCAGCGACGCAAGACGAACAGCTCGCCGGTCATCACGCGCTCGGCGATGTTCGTCGGCCAGGCGGCGGCGTCGGCGAGATCGATGTAGCCGTGGTCGTGACCGGACACGAGAGAAATGTACAGCATAATGGCGCAAGGAGGGCTGGTCGGTGGAACGAGACGAGGTGCCATCGGGGAGAGATTCGGTGTTCTCGAGGGATACCGCACGGGCGAGTGATTTCGAGTTCAACGAGGAGGTCGCCGGGGTCTTCGACGACATGCTCGTTCGCAGCGTGCCGTGCTACCTCGAGCAGCAGCGTCTGATCCAGCAGATCGCCGGTCGTTTCCTGGTCGAGGGCAGGACGGTCTACGACCTGGGGTGTTCGACCGGCACGACCCTGATGAACATCGCGGGCGCGCTCGGGCAGGCGACGCGGCTGGTCGGCTACGACAACTCGACACCGATGCTCGAGCGGGCGCGGAACAACGTCGCGAAGGCCGGGCTGGCAGATCGGGTCGACCTGCGGTACGCCGATCTCAACGACAACCTCTCGGCACTCGATCTCGAGGGGGCAGGCGTCGTCACCCTGTGCTGGACGTTGCAGTTCGTCCGTCCGCTGGGCCGAGACCGTCTGGTCCGAAAGATCTACGAGAGTCTGGGTGAAGGCGGGGTGCTGATCTGCTGCGAGAAGATCCTGACCAACGACTCCGACATGAATCGGTTCTTCGTCGACTTCTATTACGACTTCAAGCGCCGGAACGGATACTCCGAACACGAAATCCTACGGAAGCGAGAGGCGCTGGAGAATGTCCTGGTGCCGTACCGGGCCGACGAGAACACCGAACTCTTCAAGCGCAACGGCTTCCAGATCGTCCAGACCTTCTTCCAGTGGTATAACTTCTGCGGCTTTCTCTGCGTGAAGAGCACGAAGGAACTGTAGTAGCGAACGGGTGCCTGTCCGCCAACTGGTCATCGACCTCTCGAAGCGGGTCTTTTCTCCGGCGGCGCGAAGCTGGGTGGTCAGACAGCAGCGCCGGTACCGCCTGCAGTGGCCACGGACCGGCCGCGTGAACTTCGGCGATCTGTATCGAACCACCCCCATCAGTCCAATCTTCGGTCTCGATCGTGGCCAGCCGATCGACCGGTACTACATCGCGCAGTTCCTCGGACAGCATCGGGCGGCCATGCGCGGTCGCTGTCTGGAGATGGGCGACGCGAGCTATCTCCGGCAGTTCGGCGGCGCGGCGGTGACGCGGATCGATGTCCTGCATGTCGTGGAAGGCAACCCGGAGGCGACGATGGTCGCGGACCTGACCGACGCCGATCACCTGCCGTCCGACCTGTTCGATTGCATCGTCTTCACCCAGTCCTTGCAGATGATCTACGAGCTGAAGGTGGCGCTCCGGACGCTGCACCGGATGCTCAAACCAGGAGGGACGCTGCTGCTGACCTCCCACGGTATCAGCAAGATCGGGCGACGCCTGGGCCGGGACGGGTGGGGCGAGTACTGGCACATCACCGCGCAGTCGGCCGAGGCGCTCTTCGCCGAGACGTTCCCTGGCGCCCGGGTGGAGGTCTCCACCTATGGCAACGTGCTGGCGGCCACCTGCGCACTGCATGGGATCTGTGTCGAGGAGGTAGCGACGCGCGACCTCGACGTTCGGGACGAGGACTACGAACTGCTCGTGACGGTGCGGGCGGTCAAAGCGCTGTCCTGAGCCCGGCGTCAGAGGCGATGTCGGACGCTGCCGACGATGTACACCGCGCTGCTGTACAGGTAGTAGAGCTGATGGAAGAGCAGACCCCGGCTCGCCAGCCACCATCCACCCGACCGTCTGAAGAGCGCCAGCAGCCTCCGGTGCGCCACGACTGATCCGGCGAGCAGGACCAGCGGGACCCAGACGGGACAGAGACCGGCGACCGCCGCGACGCCGCTGGTCGCCAGCGCCAGCGCCAGCACCGCCTTCAGGCGCTCGCCGGGCCCCACGTTGAGGTCCCCGAACGCACCGGGGTGTTCCAGCATCAGCCGGGTCCAGGGCACACCGCGGGCGAAGATATCGGTGCGGATGACGCCGCCCAACGACCAACGTTTCAGGTGGGTGCCCTGGATGCCGGGGAGACGCCGGATCCGTCCGCCCGCTGCCCGGAGCCGCCGCCCGAGGTCGATGTCCTCGATGCTCGGTGTCGTGTACCGTTCGGCATCGAACCCACGGACGGCCAGAAACGCCTGGCGCCGCACTGCGCCGAGCCCGGCCCAGAAGGTCTGCGCGTCCTCGCTGGGGTGCTGGTGTCCGGCGTGATGGCGGAGGTTCATATACCGGCTGGCGAAGCGGGGGTCCGGCGGCTGGTCGTCATACGACCCGAAGACAGCCACGACGTCAGGGTCGGAGAAGGCGAGGCCCATCTGCCCGACGGTGTCGTCATGGACGACAACATCGGCGTCGACGAACAGCAGGATTTCGCCACGGGCCTCGCCGACCGCGATGTTTCGCGCCGCCGCGGGACCGAGGGGGGCGGGGTTCGAGATGACACGCGCGCCCGCCTCGCGCGCGAACGCGGCCGAGCCGTCGGTCGATCCGTCGTCGACCACCAGCACGTCGAGCGGCCGCGCGCCCTGGTGGGACAGCAGCGGTGGCAGACTGCGCCGCAGATACTGCACGCCGTTGTGGACCGGCATCACCACGCTGACAGTGTGACGGCGCGCGGTCACACTCATCGTCGCCTCAGCGTGCGCCTCAGCGTGCGCCTCAGCGTGCGCCTCAGCGTGCGCCTCATCGTCGCCTCACCGTACCCCCAGCGTGCGCCTCAGCGTGCGGATCGAGCGGCGAGTGGCGAGATAGGCGGAGAATGGCAGCGTGCCGAACCGGCCGTGCGTCCGGGTCGACCGGAAGTAGTAGGTCTCGAGACGGGGAACCAGGTGGGGGTCCGGCCGTATCGTCGGAAGCGTGCGCATCTCGGTCGTGACGGCGTAGTCGTAGCGCGCGGCCACCGCGGCGTGCGCCTGGGGCGTCCAGCTGCCATACGGGTAGGCGAAAACACGCGGACGCCGTCCGAGCCGCGTCTCGATCGCCTCGTCCGCATGCTGCAACTCGGCCTGGATCGCATAATCGTCGAGCCGTCGAAGGTCCGGGTGCGTCGCGGTATGGGCTTCGATCGTCCAGCCGGCTGTCTGGAGCTCCTCGAGTTCCGACCAGCGCAGCATCGTCATCGTCGGCGCGTCGGGGGGAAGGGACGGCCAGCGATTGGTCCGACCCACGAAGTCGGTGGTCAGAAAGACCGTCGCCGGGATCTCGTCAGCCCGGAAGATCGGGAGCGCGTGCTCGTACACCCCACGCAGCCCATCGTCGAACGTCAGGGCGATCTGGTTCGGTCTGATCTCACCATCGAGGAGGTCGCAGAGCGGCACGACCTCATGCCCAGAGCGGCGGATGGCACGGATCAGGCTGCGGAGCTCGTCGGGGGCGATGGACAGCACCGACCCGGACTGGTTGACATCGTGGAAGGTCAGGATCGCCCGCACCTGTGAGACCTCGGTCAGCCTGGCGGGCGACGGTCCGCGACCCGGTTGTAGATCCACGCCACCGACCAGCCGACGATCGCGCCGGAGAGCGTTCCATAGCCGAGCCCGATGAACGCGCCGGGCCAGGTCACCGAGTATCCCGGGAAGAAGTTGTTGAGCAGCGACAGATGCAGGCCAACCTCGAGACCTTGACGCGCGAGGAGGATGGCGGTGGCCAGAAACAACGCCGTGCCGCCGACCATCCCGAAGACCAGCGCCATCACGCGTGAGCGGAGTCGGACCACGGTCGTACGGATGAGCTCCGCTTCGAGCTGCGCCATGTCGGTGGACGGCGTCGTCATGAGGATTCGTCCCCTTCGAAGAGACTCATGCTGCGCGTGCCTGCGACGCGCGCCAACAGCTCTCGCTGCTGTTGGTGGATGACCCAGTTCAGCGTCGTGGCCAACAGATACCCGAATCCGAACCCCCCGAGTCCCGCTTCGACCAGTCCCAGCACGGCACCGCCCCAGCTGACGGTGTAGCCGAGGAGATAGTTCGCGAGCAGCGACACGTTGGGGCCAAGCGGATCGCCGCCCTTGATGAGGAGGACCGCGGTCGCCAGAAAGAGCAGGACGGCGCTGACAGACCCCACTGCGGCGCCCAGCGCCACCGGGTCATAGGTCGCGAAGACGTCGGCCAGGACCTCCTGGATCGACCGGTCGATCCGTCTCGGCACCAGGCGGTCGCCGCCATGGCCGGTATCGCCGGCGGCCCGCTCTTCATGGTACTGGTCCTCGACGTTGACGTCCCAGATGTCGTAGCGCTCGCCGGCGATGTTCCGGGCGGCGTAGACCGCGGTGAGCATCGAATGGTCCTGGTTATTGTAGCGGTGTTGCCCGTTGCGACCGATGAGCTGCAGGTTCTCGAGACCACCGAGCCAGTCGCGCAGCACCCGGAGCGCGTCGCGATACTGCCCGTCGTACACGGGGTAGGCCTTTGGCATCCGCACGACCGTGCCGTCAATGACGGCATCGGCGGGCGCCAGGTTGAGGGTGTCGACCTCCCGGCGACCGAGGGCGACGAGATCGGCGTCGGCCATCGACCAGAGATCGTCGCCCTCGTCGACGAAGTACTCGAGCCCGAGTGCCGTATGCCCGGGGTGCGGTACCATGTCCGGGCTCCAGTTCTTGAAGTTCTGGATTCTCCCGACCCGAACCGTGTCCGAATGGATGTAGATCCAGTTGTCAGGAAAGAGGTCCGGCTTATCGACGATCAGCGCCACGGTCAGGAAGTCCCGGTAGCGCAGTTGGGCTGCGGCGGCCAGCACCTCCGGCGGGGGCGCCGGGGAGAGGCATCGGATGAGGGCCGGGATCGGCATCGATGAGACAAAGTGCTCGCCCTCGAGCTCGTAGTCGTTGCCGCCGCTCTCGCTGACCCGGACACTGCGCACCCGCCCGTGTGCATGCCGCATGCCGACGACACGGCTTCGCATCGCGACCCGCATGCCACGCTGCTCGAGCCGGTGTGTGCAGCTCTCCCACATCTGCCCCGGGCCATGGCGGGGGTAGTGAAACTGGTCGATGAGGGTGGTGACAACGCCGCCGGTGCCGGTCCGCTGCGAACCGAGAAAGGCGTGTCGGAGGGTGGTCCACAGATCGAGATTCTTGATGCGCTGTGCCGCCCAGTCGGCGCTGATTTCGTTGCAGGGGATCCCCCACACCTTTTCGGTGTACGTCTTGAAGAAGATCTGAAACAGGCGACGCCCGAAGCGGTTGGTGATCCACTGTTCGAAATTGGCTTCCTCAGGTTCGGGCCAGAGACGCGCGCGCAGATAGGAGCCGGCGATCCGGACCGCCTCGAAGGGGCCCAGGCCCAACAGGGCGTTGACCGGCTTCAGGGGGTAGTCGAAGAACTTCTGCCGGTAGTAGATGCGCGAGAGCCGGGCGCGGATCAGGAATTCGTCCTCGAGTATCTCGTTCCAGAGCGTGCGCACATAGTCGACCTTCGTGAAGAAGCGATGGCCGCCAACGTCGAAGCGATAACCTTTGTATTCGCAGGTGCGTGAGATGCCTCCGACCGTGTCGTCGGCCTCGAGGACGACCGAGGAGTACCCGAGCGTCGACAGCTCGTAGGCGGCGGTCAGGCCGGCGGGCCCGGCGCCGATGATGACGCAGGCGGGTCGACCGGCGGCGTCGGCACGCTCGTTCCCTGTCGGGTCGGGGTGTAAACGACCGAGGACCGATTCCTGCATCACGGAGCGTGCAGTCTCGCCGATTTTTGCGAGCAAGTCACGTTCGTGGCCATGGGCACTACACTACGCAGGACTTGAACCAGAGCCCGAGACACAGGTGCGTCGACTCCGTTTTCTGCAATTCACTACCTTTTATCCCCCACACCACTTCGGGGGCGACGGCGTCCATGTGCGACGGCTGGCCCACGCGCTGGCGCGCCGCGGGCACGAGGTCCATGTCGTCCACGCCGTGGATGCCTATCGGCTGCTGGCGGACCCGGCGGCGCCGGAGGTCTCCGACCCCGAGCCCGCAGGCGTCCGCGTGCACCGTCTCGAGAGTCGGTGGCCGATGCTGTCCTGCCTGGCGACACAGCAGACCGGCCGTCCACTGGTCCACGGCCGGCGTCTCCGGCGGCTGGTCGCCGATGTCGCGCCGGATGTGATCCACTACCACAACCTCTCGCTCGTGGGCGGGCCCGGGTTGCTGGCCTACGGGGAGGCGGTCAAGCTGTATACGGCGCACGAGCACTGGCTGGTGTGCCCAACCCACCTGCTCTGGCGCCATCGCCGCGAGGTGTGCGACCGTCGCCAGTGCCTGCGTTGTCAGCTGCGGCATGGTCGTCCCCCGCAACTCTGGCGCTGGTCGGGCTGGCTCGAGCGGCAGGCGCGGCACGTGGACGTGTTTCTGGCCCTCAGCGAATTCTCCAAGGAGAAGCATCGGGAGTTCGGGTTCCCTCGCGAGATGGAACTGATACCGGCGTTCCTGCCGGAGTCGGAAGCGTCGGGCGAGCCGGAGGCGGCGGCGCCTGCCGCTGAACGGCCGTATTTCCTCTTCGTCGGCCGCTTGGAGGCGATCAAGGGGTTGCAGGACGTGATTCCGCTGTTCGAGGACGGCGGGCCGGCGGAACTGTGGGTTGCCGGCCAGGGGAGCTACGAGCCGGAACTGCGTCGTCTGGCGCATGGCCGCCGCGTACGGTTTCTCGGACAGCTCTCACCACAGGCGCTACGCCCCATCTACCGCGAGGCGCGGGCGGTCGTGGCGCCATCCCGCTGTTTCGAGGTGTTCCCGATGATTCTGCTCGAGGCGTTTCGCGAGCGGACACCGGTGGTCGCCCGTCGCCTTGGCCCGTACCCGGAGGTCGTGGAGAAGACCGGGGCGGGGCTGCTGTTCGAGTCGCCGGAGGAGTTGCGCACCGCCCTCGGGAGGCTGACCGAGGACACGGCGCTGCGGAACCGCCTCGGCGCGGCGGGTCGCCGTGCACTGGAGGACCGCTGGTCCGAGACGGTGGGGATCGATCGCTACCTGCAACTCATCGGGCGGGTCGCGCGGGATCGCGGGCGGACCGACACCATGCGCGTCCTCGAGGCGCTCGCATGAGGAGCACCATCGCGTGGTGGGCGTGACCCGGGGGCGAGGGGGGCTCGCGGTGGTGCGGGACTTCGTCCTCCTCTCCGGGGGCGAGCTGTTCACGAAGGTGATCGCGTTTGTCGCCTTTGCGTTCCTGGCGCGCACGATCGAGCCTGCGGCGTACGGTGCCGTGGAGCTGGCGGTCTCGCTGTCGCTCTTCTTCGCGATGGTCGTCGACTTCGGCCTCAGTCCGCTCGGCGCGCGGGAAGTGGCGCGGGATGCCGGGCGCATCGAAGACCTGGCGGCGGAGATTCCCTTCGCCCGGCTGGTGGTTGGGGTCCTGGCGATCCCCGTGATGTGTGTCATTCCAGTGCTGCTTGGACAGCCGCCCCAGGACAGGCAGCTCGTGTGGTTGTTCGCCATCGGCCTGCTGGGCGTACCGTTCCGCCAGCAGTGGCTCTACCAGGGGTTGGAGCGGATGCACTGGGTGTCGCTCGCCCTCATCCTGCGAACGGCGGTGTTCACCGCCGGCGTGATGCTCGTGGTCGACGGGGCGGACGACCTGTTGCTGGTCGGGGCAGCGGAGCTCGCCGCCGCGCTGGTGCTGGCAGTCTACTTCGTACGCATACAGGGCCGTCTCGTCACGCCGTTCCGCTTCGCATGGAACCTGGCCGGCTCCAGACGGCTGCTGTGGGAGGGTTCGTTCATCGGGCTCAGTGAGACCATCTGGGCCTTGAACCAGTATCTGCCGATCCTGTTGATCGCGGGTCTGGTCGGGAGCGTCGAAGTCGCCTTCTTCGGGGCGGTCCACCGGATCGTGATGTCGCTCGCGACGTTCGGGTTCGTCTACCACTTCAACTTCTTTCCGACGGTCGCCAGGTCGCTAGCCGTCTCCGAGGCGTCCTATCGCGGACTGGTGGGGCCGTCGTTCAAGGCGACCGCCTGGGGCGGGATCGGACTGGCGCTCGCGGTGACATTGCTGGCCGACCCGATCTGCCGGCTCATCTACGGCGAGGCGTTCGTCGACGCCGGCGCGACCTTGGCGGTGCTTGTCTGGACGATTCCGTTGACGCTCTTCTCGGGACATGCCCGGTGGGCGCTGATCGCCCGCGGGGAACAACGGTCCGTGGCGCTCGCGCAACTGGCGGGGGCGGTGGCGACCCTGAGCGTCGGCGCGTGGGGCACGTTGCGCTGGGGGGCCCTGGGTGGTGCCGCTGGCATGGTGAGCTCGGCCGCCGTCGTGTGGTTCGTCGCGCATGCCTGTGCTCGCCGCACCGTTCGACACATTCCGTTTCTGGGCGCCGTGGCCCGGCCGGCGCTGGCCGCACTGGTGGTCGGGGTGGTGGTCCGCCAGGTCGACGGGGCGGCCTGGGGTACCGCGACCGGCGGGGTGCTGGCGTTCGCCGCACTCGGGCCCCTGCTGGACCGGCGGTTGGTCACCGACCTTCGGAGTCTGGCTCGGGCCAGGGACGCTGGCCCCGATCCGGCGGTGCCCGGTAACGACGCGGAGGGGGCGGGATGAGACGAGGCTGCCCGCTCCTGCTGCCCCTGGCGAGTGTGGGGCTCCTCTTGCTGGCCCTCACCGCCGATCCACCCTCGGCCGCTCGGGCGCTGCTGCCCCACGCCGACCCGGTCCAGGTCGACAGGGTCGAGACCGGGGTCGGCATCTTGCGTGCGCTGCTGCTCGTCGACGCCGTCGTCCTGCTGCTGCTCACCTGGATGCAGCGAGGCGTTCGGCACGGGCTGCCCGGGACCAAAGCCACGCGCCCTGTCGAGCCGGTGGCGTGGGGAGGATGGGCGGTGACCGGGCTGCTGTCGGCTACCGCCCTTGTCCGACTAGTCGGGATCGGCGGCGATCTCTGGATGGACGAGGTGTTCACGCTGGTGAACTACGTCCAGCCCGGGCTGGGCACCGTCGTCGGGGATTTTGCCGACGACAACCAGCATGTGCTGTACTCGCTGCTGGCCTGGGCCAGCCTGCAGCTGTTCGGCGAGACCGCGACGGCGCTTCGGTTGCCGGCGCTCGCGTTCGGCGTGGCCAGCGTCTGGGCGACGCTGCAGCTGGGCCGTCGCGCCCTCGGTGTCAGGGAGGCCTGGTGCGCCGCCGCGCTCCTCGCCCTGTCGTATCACCACGTCTGGTTCTCGCAGAACGCTCGTGGCTACACGATGCTGCTGTTCGCGACGGTGCTGGCCACCGACCTCTACCTGCGCGCGAGGGACTCGGGCTCGGTGCGTATCTGGGTGGCCTATGCGATCACGCTGTCACTCGGTACATGGGCCCATCTGACCATGGTGTTCGTGGGAGCGGCGCACGCGCTCATCACCGGCGCGCTGTACTGGCGCGAACGGGGATCCGGGTCCAGACGCCTCGCCCCCGTGTGGGCGCTGACCCTCGCCGGGTGGGTCACGGCGCATCTGTACGCCGTGACCTTGCCGCAGATGGTCGCCTACTTCAACCAGCCCGGTGCCGGCTCGACGACCGGCGGGGTGGCGTGGAGCCGCCCGATCTGGCTCGTCAACGAGACCGTGCGGAACCTCGGCGTCGGGCTGGGGTTGGGCTGGCTCGGCGCCGGCGGTGCCGTGGCCTTCGGTGCGTACGGGTTGCTGCGTGTATGGCGGCGGGCGCCTCTGCTCTCGGTCGCGATGCTGCTGCCCAGCCTCCTCGGCGGGCTGACCATGCTCGCGCTCGGGCGGAGCCTTTGGCCGCGGTTTCTGTTCGGGGCGTTCGGATTTTGCGCGCTGATCGCGATCAGCGGAGCCGTCGGGCTGGGCGACTGGCTGACGCGGGTCCGCGGGTGGCGTCGTGGGTGGGCCGTCGCGCCGGCCCTGCTGCTCGTGCTCGTGTCGGCGGCGACCGTGCCCCGCGTCTATCGGTATCCAAAGCAGGACTACACGTCCGCCAGAGACTACGTGCGAGGTAACCTGGCGCCGGGCGATCAGGTAGTGGCATTGCACATGGCGGGCCGCGTCTACAACCGCTACTACGCGACGGAATGGGACGAGACCTCCACGCTGGACGAGTTGACGATGCGTCGTGCGGAGAAGGGACGTATCTGGGTGCTGTATACCCTCCCGAGCTACCTCGCAGAGGCGCGCCCGGAGCTGGCCGCCGTCCTCGAGGCGGAGTTCGAGCTGATGCAGGTGTTTCCAGGCACCCTCGGCGACGGTCAAATCGTGGTGCGGCGAAGCCGGGCGCCAGAGGCCCCACGAGGAGCGAGTGACCGATGAATGGCGTGAGCGTGGTGATTCCGGCGTTCAATGAAGAGGGCGCGATCGAAGAGAGCATCCGCAGCGTTCGGTCGGTCATGGAGGCGTCGGGGCTCGAGTTCGAGCTGATCGTGGTCGACGACGGGTCGTCCGACCGGACAGGGGCGCTGTCAACAGCGGCTGGGGCCCAGGTGATCCCGCTCCCGGAGAACTGCGGCTACGGCGCCGCGCTGAAGGCGGGTATCGGACGCGCCGCGCACGAGGTCATCGTGATCACTGACGCCGACGGCACGTATCCGGCGGCGGCGATTCCGGTGTTGATCGCGGAGCTGGGCGACTACGACATGGTGGTCGGGGCGCGTGTCGGCCAGCACGTGAAGATACCGCTCGTGCGACGCCCCGCCAAGTGGTTCCTCAGGAAACTGGCCGGCTACCTGGCCGGGCGGCACATCCCAGACCTCAACTCCGGGCTCCGGGTCATGCGGAAGACGCTCGTCAAACGGTTCGAGCATCTTCTGCCCTCCGGCTTTTCGTTCACGACCACCATCACCCTGGCAGCGCTCTGCAGCGGCGCGCTCGTGCGCTACAGTCCGATCGACTACTACCAGCGCATCGGCAAGTCCAAGCTGCGGCCGGTCCATGCCGTCGAGTTTCTGCTGCTGATTCTCCGCACGATCGTCTACTTCAACCCGCTGAAGATCTTCCTGCCGATCGGGGGCGTCTTCTTCCTGGGTGGACTGGCCAAGTTCATGTATGACGTCTACATCGGGAACTTCTCGGAGACCGCCCTGCTCGGGTTCATCGGCGCGGCGATTCTCTGGGCGGTCGGGCTCCTGTCGGACCAGATTTCCCGGCTCGGCCTGCGACCGGGAGGCGCATGAGGGCGGCCTCCGCGACCCGCACCAAGCCGCCTCGCCTGTCGCGGCGTGTCGGGATGGTGCTGCTGCGCGCCGCCATCAGCGGCGGGCTGCTCGCGTTGTTATTGGCCTGGTTCTCGTCGACGCGCATTCTCGACGTGCTCCGCCAGATTCCGCTCTCGGTGGGGGGACTCGTCGTGGTGCTGTTTCTCCTGGGGCACGTGTTCTCGGCGATGAAGTGGCGAATGCTGGTCTCCGGCGCCGGGGCGCCGATCGGTGGATGGGTTGCGCTCAGGGCCCATGCCGCCGGGCTCTTCGCGAACCTCTGCCTCCCGTCGATCATCGGTGGCGACGTGGTGCGGGCCGGACTCGCCGTGCGAGCGGCGGGCCGAGTGGAGGCGGTGGCCCTGGGGACGCTTGCCGATCGACTCATCGACACGACGGCGCTGGTCGGGATCGCCGGCGTGGCGGCGGTGCTCTCACCCGAACTGGCGCGCGGACGCGCGGGCACCGCGCTCGTGGCCGCAGGGATCCTCCTGCTGCTCGCGGTGCTTGGCGGTGTCGCGGTGACGCGATGGGTGCCCGCGGGACGTCTGCCGGAGCGCCTGCGGCAACCGGCCGCGCGCGTCCGCGCCGCGCTCGATGCCCTCGCGCGGGTGCCGCTGTGGACCGGAACCGCACTTGGCGTCTCCGTGTTCGTGCAGGGCGCGTTCGTCGGGCTCAATGTCGCGCTGGCACGCGGCATCGGCATCGATCTCCCGTTCCTCGCCTGGCTGCTCGCCTGGCCCCTCGCGAAACTGGTGGCGCTGCTGCCGATCAGCCTGGGCGGCATCGGGGTGCGCGAGGTGGCGCTGGCAGCGTTTCTCAGCCCGTTTGGCATCGAACCGGCGTTGGCGGTCGCCCAGTCACTGGCCTGGGAGGCGGTGCTCGTCACCGGCGGGAGCGTGGCCGGGGTAGCGGCGCTCGTGCTTGGTGGCACGCTCCTCCGTCATCACGAGGGCGTCGAATGACCCGGGTCGTCGTTCTGGGGGGCGGCCCGGCCGGGCTGACCGCGGCGCTCGACCTGGCCGAACGTGGGGCGGAGGTGCTGCTCCTGGAGCGCCGCGATCAGGTGGGAGGCAACGCGGGGAGCTTCCAGGTGGCTGGCGTCAATGTCGACTACGGAAGTCACCGACTCCACCCGGCGTCGGACCCGGAAGTGCTCGACCGGATCGGACAGGTGCTCGGCGACGACCTCCTGGTCCGACCGCGTCACGGTCGTATCCGACTGTTGGGGCGCTGGATTCACTTCCCCCTCCGGCCGGTCGATCTTGCGCTGCGGGTTCACCCGAAGTTCGCGCTGGGTGTCGTGGGCGATCTCCTGCGGGGTCGGTCGCGCGGCGTGCCCCCGGAGGACGAGACGTTTGCGAGCGTGCTGGAAGCCGGGCTCGGTCGCACCATCTGTCGGGAGTTCTACTTCCCCTACGCGGTCAAGCTGTGGGGACTCGCGCCAGACGAGATCTCACCGGTCCAGGCGCTCAAGCGGGTGTCGGCCACCTCCATCGGCAAGATGCTGAAGCGGCTCTTGCCCGGGGGCGCGGGACGCGGCGCGTCGACCGCGAAGGGGGTGTTCTACTATCCGCGGCTCTGCTTCGGCCAGA
>SXOW01000291.1 GCA_005778315.1 Acidobacteriota bacterium | reverse complement strand
GCGCGCACGCCACCGACCGAGCTCGGCCCCGCCTATGGAGAACTGGGGTCGATTCTGCGAGCGGCCGGGTATCCCGGCGCGGCGGAAGCGGCATACCTGAATGCGTGCGCGCGCGCGCCGGATGTCATGCGCTGGGTCTACTACCTCGGGCATCTGTATCGTCAGACCGGGGAACACGAGAAGGCCGCCACGTTCTTCGAGCGCGCGCTCGATCTCGATCCGGTCAATGTGCCGGCCCTCGTCTGGCTCGGTGAGACCTACCTCGATCAAGGCCGTCCGGCGGACGCCGAACGGGTGTTCCAACAGGCAGTGGTGCGCCAGCCGGACTCGGCCGCGGCGTGGTCCGGCGTCGGGCGCGCCGCCTTGGCGAGCGAAGATGCCTCCCGTGCGGTCGAGTCCCTCGAGTGGGCGCTGTCACTCGAGCCGTCGGCCGCAAGCCTCCACTATAGCCTGGCCATGGGCTACCGCGCGCTGGGCGAGATCGACGCGGCCGAGGCGCACTTACGGCGACGAGGTCCAGGCCTGCCACCACAGCCCGATCCGCTCCTGCAGGAATACCACGACCTCCTGCGCAGCCCCCTCGCCTACGAGGCGCGTGGGATGCGGGAGATGGACGCCGGACGATTCGCCGAGGCGGCGGCGATCTTTCGCCAGGGCCTACAGGCGACGCCCGAGGATCATCGGCTGCGGCACCGGCTGGGAGCGGCGCTGATGTTCGCCGGTGACAGCGCCGGCGCCGAGCAGCAGTTCGAGGCGGTGTTACGTGCGGCGCCGGACTTCGAGCCGGCCCATTTCAACCTTGGCGTCCTCATGAGCCTGAGCGGCCGCCACCGCGAGGCGATCGACCACTACGCCGCCGCCGTCGAGCATCAGCCCAACTATCTGGAGGCGCGGCTCGGTCTGGCCGACGCCCTGCGGCTTGCTGGACGGCCCGAGGAATCGTTGCCCCACTTCGCGCGGGTGGTCGAGATTGACCCCGCGTTCGCCGAAGCGTGGATGGTGCGGGCGGTCACGCTGGTTCAGCTCGCACGATATCGCGAGGCTCGAGAGTGGCTGGACCGGGCGCTCCAGGTCCACCCGGGTCACCCCGATCTCACCGACCTGTTGGCCAGGATCCTGTCGGCCGCACCGGTTGATGGCCTGCGTGACGGTGCCCGGGCGCTGGCGCTCATGCAGATGCGGCTCGCCGGCCCCCCCAGCCTGGAGACGCAGGAAACCATGGCGATGGTGCTGGCCGAGGTGGGGCGATACGACGAGGCGATCACCTGGCAGCGGCGGGCGATCGCCGGCGCGGAGAAGGCAGGCCAGACGGCCCGCGTCCCTCTCATGATGACCAACCTCGACCGCTACCTACAGGGGAAGCCGTGTCGGGTGCCGCTCGAACTCCCACCACCAGCGCCGTGAGGGCGCAGGCGTTCTTTGGCTTTGGCCTGAGCGTCGCGCCGTGTAAGTTCAGAGCGAGAGGACTCTGTAGGAAGACATGGGCATGTACCGCCCATGACCCCCAAAAAAGCATTGACAAACCAGCAGGGAGAGTTGTTGACTAGCGCCATACTTCGTTGCGAGTTCGTCGTCGCCAAGCGTCGCCAAGCGTCGCCAAACGTCGTAGGCGTGTCAGTGTCTTGGGCTTGCGCTCCGATTTGGGCGTGCATGATGCCAGCCGGCTCGCGGCGCGTGGTCGCAGCACCATAAATGGGGGGGGTATGCTGATGAGACGTGGTTCGTTAGTCGTTGTCGCCCTGGCGGCCCTGGCGCTTGTCCCAGCCTGGGCCTTGGCTCAGACCAACAGCCAGATCGCCGGACAGGTTCTTGACGACACGGGTGGCGTGCTGCCCGGGGTCACCGTCGAGGCATCGAGTCCGGTGCTCATCGAGGGGAGTCGGATCGTTTTCACCGACGGGGCGGGGCGCTACACGCTCGTCGATCTGCGTCCCGGCACCTACGCCCTGACCTTCACGCTCCCGGGGTTTACCACGACCGTCCGCAACGAGTTGGTCCTGGCGGCCGGTTTCACCATGGCCATCGACGTCGAGATGGTCGTCGGCGGAGTGGAAGAATCGATTACGGTCTCGGGCGAGACACCGGTCGTCGATGTCCAGTCGACCCGCCAGGTCGAGGTCCTCAACCGCGAGGTGCTCGAGGCGGTGCCGACCGGCCGCAACATGCAGTCGGCCGCCCAGTTGATCGTGGGGATCAAGCTGGACCGTCCGGAGGTCGGCCTATCGACGGCGGCGCAGCAGACCGTCATGATGACGCACGGGATGAGCTGGCGGCAGGTCAGCGTGGCGGTGGACGGGCTGCTCGTCAACGGCACCGACCGGGACGGCGGCATCCAGAATTATCACAACCAACTGACGACCGAAGAGATGTCCTACGAGACGGGCGGCATGACCGCCGAGACCTCGGGGGGCGGGGTCCGCATCAATATGATCCCGCGAGAGGGCGGGAACCAGTTCTCGGGGCAGTTCTACAACGGATTTTCCAACAACGCGATGGCGAGAGATCACACCAACGTGCCCGAGAGCAAGCGTATTCACCCGGACGGGAGCGGTCGGGTCAGGTCGTCAGAGGGGAATGAACTGTTCTCTGACTTCAACGTGGCGCAGGGTGGCCCGATCGTCCGCAGCAAGCTCTGGTTCTTTTCCAGCTTCCGCCGCTTGCAGGTGGACAAGCCGATCACCGACAGCTTCTACAGGAATTTCGACGGCACGGCGCCGCGCTTCTTCGATCCCGACCCGGTGAAGCTGGACGGCAAGGAGGGCCGCGAGTTGTTTTCGGGAATCGACGCCAACCTCATCCCGAGCATCCTGGTGCGCTTGACCTACCAGGCGAGCCCGAGGAACAAGTTCGCGGTCTATATGGACCGGATCTGGAAAGACCGGTACCGCCCGCACACCGCGGGCGAGGACCCGGCGACCGGGGCGTACCATCAGGGGGCGCCGATCTACTACACCGGGTCGGCCAAGTGGACGTCGACGCTCACCAACCGGATGCTGCTGGAGGCGGGCTACTCGTCCAACGTCGAGAACTGGAGCTCCGAGCCGGAACGGCCTGGGGCGCCGAAGGCCCCACCCGTGTCGCTCAAGCAGGTGCGGCCCGACAGCGTGGCGTTCTGCCCATCCACCCCCTGCTACCACGTTGGTAACGCCGCGGCCATCGCGCAGCAGTCCGGCCCCACCATCGACCCCTGGTACACGAGCACCCGGAGGGCTGATTCCATTACCAATTTCCGAGACCGGAACCACTGGAGCGAAGTCCACGAGACGCCCGAACGGTTCAACTACAACGTCTCGCTGTCGTATGTCACCGGGTCGCACAACATGAAGGTGGGCGTCATGAACAGCTGGGGGGTCCACAATCGAGTGCAAACATCGAATGCGGACCTCTGGGACCAGCGATACCGGGATGGCGTGCCATTCCTGGTGAATGTCTCGAACCTCCCGTTCTACCGGCCCATGGACTACCAGCGGGACATGGGGATCTATGCGCAGGACTCCTGGACCGTCGACCGGCTGACGCTCAACCTCGGTGTCCGCTGGGAGCAGATGCTGGGGCGCAACATCGCGACCAGCCGGATCCAGAGCCGGTTCGTCCCCGGCGCCTCCTTCCCGGGGCGGGAGAACCTCCCGAACTGGAAGGACATCGCCCCGCGCATGGGGGTGGCGTACGACCTGTTTGGCGACGCAACGACGGCGCTGAAGTTCTCGTGGGGTCGCTACAACGCCTCCAACACCACCAGCTACTCGCGCGTTTTCAATCCCGTGACCGACGCGTCCGAGGGACGGGACTGGTTCGACTGCGCGCTCAGCCCAACGAGCCGCAGTTGTGCTTCGCAGGCGGAGTTGGCTGCGATGGGCTTCGATCCCAACATCGCCTTCGGGACGAGCACCGCCGGCACGCACACGCCAGGGCGCTCCGGGACGGTGCACAACGGGGGCACCAACGGCGACGACTACGTGCAGGACTGGGAAATCGGCGTGCCGCTGTCGTCCAGCTTCGGCCGAGCCAGCGCCATACCGACCGAGGATCCCAACGGGATCCAGCGTCCCTGGGTCGGCCTGATGAACCTCGGTATCGACCGGCAGCTGAGACCGGGGCTCTCGGTGACCTTCAACTGGTACCGCCGCGAGATCTACGATCCCGTCCTGCAGTACAACCGCGCCCTGGTCCTGACCGACTATACGAAGTTGACCATTGCCAATCCCTGCGCCGCGACCGGGCTCGGGCCGACCGGCTTTCCCTGCTCGACGCGCGGCATTGCGCCGGAGCCGACGCTCGACATCTACAACCTGAACGCAAACAAGCAGAACATCGCGGCCGACAACTTCGTGACGAACTCGAATCTGAACACCGATAAGTACAACGGGTTCGAGACCGGCGTCAACGCGCGGTTGCCGGGCGGGGTGTCCGTCTTCGGCGGCTGGTCGTTCGAGCGGAACATCTCGACCCGTTGCGACCAGCGGGACAACCCGAACCGGCTGCTCTTCTGCGACCAGGGCCTCCAATCCATCCCCTGGCTGCATGACTTCAAAATCTCCGGCATGGTGCCGTTGCCGGGCGGTTTTCAGGTGAGCGGGTCGGCGCAGTTCTATCCCGCCCAGGAGGCGTCCGCCGGCGGGGCGGCCGGCCTGTTTGGCGGGACCAACCAGGGGGGGTCGACGTTCGACGATGTCCAGTCGTTCGCCGGCGACGTCTCGTACAGCGTGCCAACGTCCGCCTTCACGGCCCAGGGGGTGACGCGAACCCAGGCACTCACCATCCCGCTCATGCCGAACGGTGCGCTCTTTGCGGATCGGCTGACGCAGATCGACATGTCGGTCAGGAAATCGTTCAACCTGATGGACGGGGTGCGGTGGGACGTGCAGGCTGACGTCTACAACGTGTTCAACCTCTTCCCGATCACGCGGATCAACGGCACGTTCGGGAGTTCCTTCGGAGATGGGGCGGGGTCGATAAACCGGCAGTTCCTGCAGCTCGCGACGCACCTGCACTGGTAGGTCGCGGGGGCGGATTCGCGGGACGACGCACGCGGGCCGGGAAGCTGGACAGCTTCCCGGCCCGTGTCTTTTGTACACTAGAATCGATGCTGACGTGGGCATCAGATCGACGTTCGTGCTCCTGTGGGTCGCGCTCTCGGTGGGGTGCGCGGCCGACGCCGGTGATGTTGCCGCGGACGGCGGCGCCGGAGACCACTCGGTGCCGGCTGGCGACCGGGATCGCGCCGCCGCGGACACAGAGTGGTTCACCGACCGGGCCCCCGCGGTCGGCCTCGACTTCGTCCACGTCAACGGCGCCTCGGGGGCGTTCCACTACCCCGAGCTGCTCCCACCCGGCGTCGGGCTGCTCGACTACGACAACGACGGGGACCTCGACGCCTACCTGGTGCAAGGGCAGCTGCTCGACGCGGGCCGGACCCCGGCCAACGCGCGGATGCCGCCCACCCAGTCGATGCCGCTCATGGGGCGGCTCTATCGCAACGACCTGCAAGCCCAGCCCGACGGCTCACACGCACCCCGGTTCACCGACGTCACGACCCAGAGCGGGATCGATGCCGACGGATACGGCCTTGGCGTCGCCGCCGGCGATGTCGACAATGACGGCTGGGTCGATCTGTTGCTGACCAACTTCGGGCCGAACCGACTGTATCGGAATGACGGCGACGGTACCTTCACCGACGTCTCGGGTCCCAGCGGCATCGCGCCGGCGCCGGGGTTCGCCGTGTCCGCCGCGTTCGTCGACTACGACCGCGACGGCTGGCTCGATCTCTACGTCGGCTACAACGTCGACTACCGTCTGGACAGCGGCATCGACTGTGCCACCATGGCCGACGCTCGTGACTACTGCCCGCCAGAGACCTATGGCGGGACACCGGACCATCTGTATCGTAACCAGGGGGGCGGGCAGTTCGTCGACGTGAGCGACACGGCGCTCGTGGGCGGACGGTTCGGCCCAGCCCTCGGTGTCGCCACCGCCGACTACGACGGGGACGGCTGGGCCGACATCTACGTCGCGAACGACGGCACGGAGAACCTGCTGTGGATGAACCAGCGCGACGGCACGCTCCGGGACGCGGCCTTGCTGTCGGGTGTGGCGCTGAGCGGGCTGGGCGTGACCGAGGCGAGCATGGGGGTCGACGCGGGAGACTACGACAACGACGGCGACGAGGATCTCTTCATGACGCACCTGACACGCGAGGGGAACAACCTTTACGTCAACGACGGCGCCGGGAGCTTCCGCGATCGCAGCACGACGTCCGGACTCGGCCCCGGCAGTATGGCCTACACCGGGTGGGGGACCAGCTGGTTCGACTACGACAACGATGGCTGGTTGGATGTGCTGGCGGTGAACGGTACGATCACCGCGCGGCAGGGGCGGGCCGATCATCAGTTCCCATACGACCAGCGGAAGACGCTGTTCCGCAACTTGCGTGACGGCCACTTCGCGGACGTGACGGAGCAGGCGGGCGTGGTGTTCCAGCGGTCCGAGGCGGGCCGTGGCGCCGCGTTCGGCGATGTCGACAACGACGGCGACATGGACGTGCTGGTGGGGAACAACGCCGGTCCCGTTCAGTTGCTCATCAACAATGTCGGCAACCGCAGCCACTGGCTCGGGCTCCGGCTCGTGGATGTCGCGGGCCGTGACGCGCTCAACGCGCGGGTGGCCGTTCGGCGTCAGGACGTCGAGACGGTCTGGCGCCGCGCGCGATCGGACGGTAGTTACGCGTCGGCCAACGACCCGCGGGTCCTCATCGGCCTCGGGGCGTCGGTTGACCGGCCCGCGGTGGAGGTGTGGTGGCCGAGCGGGCATCGGGAGGAGTGGCACGACCTCGAGATCGATCGCTGGACGACGCTCCGCGAGGGTGATGGCGCCGCCGGGCGGCTGACGCCCTGATCGCGCACCGGCATTCATCCATGACGCCAAGAGACCTTCTCATTGCGGGTCCGATCCTCGCCGTGTGTGGGATGGCGGCGCTCGCCGGGTGCGCGGTGCCAGACGAGACGGTGCCGACGGGTGTCTCGACGCCGGCCCTCGCTGCGACGCCGGCAAGTCCAGCCGCCCAGGTCACGCCGGCGGACGCACCGTCATGCGCGTCCGCGCTCCCCGATCTCTCCCGGGTCAGCACGTCGGTTCAGACGCAGATCGGGGACCGGCAGGCGGCCCTGGCGGCTGCACGCGCCAGAGCGGACGCTCCGGCCGCGCTGGCCGATGCGTACGGCGCGCTCGGGATGGTGTTCATGGTCGCGAAGTTCCCGGATGCGGCCGAGTCCTGCCTCCTCGAGGCGTCGGCGCTCGCGCCGGATCAAGTCCGCTGGCCCTACTATCTCGGGCATCTCCACCGGGACGGAGGCGCGCTGGAGGAGGCAGCGACATTCTTCGCTCACGCCAGCCGGCTGCGACCCGACGACGTGGCGGCGCTTGTCTGGCTCGGCGACATCCGTCTCGGGCAGGGGCGACCCGAGGAGGCCGAACCGCTCTTCGCGCGGGCGCTGGCCCTGCGCGACGAATCGCTGCCGGCGCGCTTCGGACTGGGCCGCGTGGCGTTGCTCAAGGAGGACTACGGCCGCGCGGTGGCGCTGCTGGAAGAGATCCTGGCGCGTGATCCAGGAGCGGGCGCCGTTCACTATCCGCTCGGGATGGCCTACCGGGGGCTGGGGGACGAGGCCAGGGCCCAGGCCCACCTGCAGCGTCGGGAGAACGCCGCCCTGAGCCCCGCCGATCCGCTGATGGCGGAGCTGGATGCGCTGCTCGACAGCCCTCGGGCCCACGAGACCCGCGGCGTCGCGGCCCTCGATCGGGAAGACTGGCGCACGGCCGCGGCACATTTTCGCCAGGGTCTCGCGCTGGATCCGGACGATCCAGCCCTTCGCCATCGGCTCGGTACCGCGCTGTACCTGATGGGGGACCCGGCGGGCGCGCTGGCCGAATTCGAACGGGTGGCGCGGACGTCGCCCAACTATCCCGCGGCGCACTACAGCATCGGCCTGCTGCTGCAAGACGCGGGACGCCACACCGAGGCGGTCGAGCGGTTCTCGACCACGCTGCGGTATCGGCCGACGGACACCGAGGCGCGCCTCCGGGTCGCCATCAGCCTGCGCCGCTCGGGAGATCCGGAGGCGGCCCTCGCCCACTACCAGTCGGTGCTCCGGATGAGCCCGGACATCATCGACGCGCGCTTCGGGGCCGCAATCGCGCTCGTGCAACTGCAGCGGTATCGTGAGGCGCGTGACCGTCTGGTCGCGGCGAGTGACGCGTTGAAAGTTCGGCTTGGCGATGAGAGTGTCGAGGAATTCCTTGGCATCG
>SXOW01000290.1 GCA_005778315.1 Acidobacteriota bacterium | reverse complement strand
CGTGGGCGACGGCGGCCGCGGCACAGAAATGCATGCTGAACTTCCCTTCGAGTCCGCTGGCGGGCCGGTCGTGAATCAGCACGGTGGGGGTCACACTGTCGACCAGGACGTCGATCGCCTCCACATCCTCAGGCCCGAACCGATGCTCCGCCCGTAAGTCGATGAGGGTGTCGATCGTCGGGTGTGTCGCAGCGCACGAGGGATACAACTTGACGGTAACCCCACCGTCGACGATTTCCCAGGCGCGCCCCAACGCACCAGCCGCATCGCCCAGTGCCTCCGCCCTGGACTGCATCGCGACCATGAGGCCTTGTGCGCCCTCGATGGCGTGGGGTGAGGCCGTGAATCCCCCGTCGGCCAGCAACGCCGCCAGCACGCCGTTCCGACCCGCCAGACCAGCCTGCAACGGCTTGACCATGGTGCCGAAACTCTCCTTGAGCCCCGACGCTTCAGACGCGGCAATGGCCATGCTCCGGGTCGCCGTGGCGGCATCCTGGCCGAGAAGCCGCGCTGCAGCGGCGGCCGCGCCGATACTCCCGAGACTGCTGGTGGCGTGCCATCCCCGCTCGTAGTGGGTAGGATTCATCGCTCGGCCGAGCACTGCCTCGACCTCGAACCCGACGCAGTAGGCATCGACCAGCGCTGCGCCGTCAGCCTCCGCGAGTTCAGCGACGGCCAGGCCGGCAGACACCAACGGCGCACTCGGATGCGCCATCGACACGAAACACATGTCGTCAAAGTCCAGTGCGTGGGCGGCGGTGCCGTTGGCGAGCGCGGCCCAGCCGGCACTCATCCGCTCGCCGGTCCCCAGGACAAGACAGCGACTCGCACCACCCTCGGCTCGGGCTACGTTCCGTACCACGACAGCGGCCGGCTCACCCGACCCGGCCAAGGCGACGCCGACGGTATCGAGAACCGCGTTGCGTGCGGCTACCCTCGCGGTCTCGGGCACCACAGCCGTCGCCACGAACTCGCCGAATCTAATGAGAGCGGGAATCGCTTTCGTCACGTTGCTGTTCCTTTCTCGCGCCAGGCCGACGGCGCGGCTGACCCCCGCCGACCGATCAGCCGCCGTAGGTCGTGGCGATTGCGGCCAGACGTTCCTGGATCTCGGTCTCGGGTATCCAGCGCCCGTTGACCATGACTCCCGCGCGGCTGGCCACGTTGGCAATGTCGTCGATCGGATTTGCCGTCAGTAAGAGGAGGTCGGCACGATGCCCAACGGCGATCGACCCGAAGTCGTCGGTCGCATCGACATACTCCGCCACTCGCCGCGTGGCGGTCTCCAGGACCTCGTATGGAGTCATCCCCAACTCCACCCACAGCGCCATCTCACGATGCATGGAAAACCCCGGCACGCTGAAAATCTGCGGCGAGTCGGTGCCGAGCAGGAGCGGCGCGCCACCCTCGGACAAGGCCGTGAGCATCGACCGCCGCAGGTCGCTGACCCGCCGGTTCACCGCCAGATCGCTCGACGCGAGCCGCTCATCCACCGCGCGCTCCCACTGCGTGACCACCTCTGGCGGCATATAGCGTATCTCCGGGCGACTGGTGCGGAGCGCGGCGGACGATTGCTGGCCGTAAAACGCGGTCTCCCACAGCACCATGGTGGGAACGACCCACGCCCCCGCGGCGCGTGTCGCGCGAACCA
The DNA here is from genome assembly GCA_005778315.1 of Acidobacteriota bacterium. Lineage (GTDB taxonomy): Bacteria > Acidobacteriota > Vicinamibacteria > Vicinamibacterales > UBA8438 > UBA8438. The sequence continues at coordinate 2,637 of SXOW01000290.1, read as the reverse complement.
CCTCGGGGATCCGCGTCTCATCCACCAGGTCCAGGAGTTCGGCGAGACCATCAGACTCAGACCCAGGCGGCTCGGCCGGCTGGTCCTCGTCAGGTACCAACGCCTCGATATAGTTGTCGAGGTGGTCGATCGACGTCTGACCGGCCTCCAGCGCACGCCACAACCCCACTGTGTCCGGCACATGGCCACCAAACGGGATGCCCAGTTCGTTGGCGGTCGCGGCGGCCGCGTCGTACACCTCGCGGGCCAGACTCTCATGAATTCCTATGAGGTCGTAGCCGTTCTGGTGATATTGCCGTACCAGTTGGGCGCTCTGTTCCGGAGTCGTGACGTCGGCGCCGCGCATGGCCGTGCTACCGACAAACAGGCGCGGTCCAATCGTCTCCCCACGTGCAAGCTGGTCGCGCGTGGTGAACTGCGAGCGGTCCCCTTGCATCACGCGAACCGTTGTCACGCCGTTCGCCACATAGAGAAACAGCAGATTCTTGGAATCGAGTGGCAGCAGTGGCCGACCGGGCAGATGGCCATGCATGTCCGCCAGGCCGGGCATGAGGTAGTGCCCCTCCACCTCGACCACCAGAACCCCGTCCGCCACCTCGACCGTGTCGGTCGGATTCACTGAGGCGATCCGCCTGTTCGCCACCACGACGGTCTGGTTTTCCAGCACCACCGCACCGCTCGGCCCGCTCATCGGCAGCACGGTGACCCCGACGAACGCGAGGTCACCGTCGACGACGGGAAGCGGGTCGCCGCAGGCGGGGGCCATCAGGCAGACCATCGCGAAGACAGCCGGCGTGCGGCCGCGCCTGCGTCCGAAATGGGTCAACCGCGCGGTGAACATGAGGCCTCAGGCGCCCTCGGGCAGTGGCGGCCGATACCGTGGCGGGACCTGCCCTCGCTTGTACACCATGAAGGTGCGCTTGAAGGTGATGACGATGGTCCCGTCCTGATTGAACCCCGTCGACTTGACCGTCACGATGCCGACGGTGGGACGGGACTGCGACTCCCGCTTCTCCAACACCTCGCTGCGCGAGTAGATCGTATCGCCATCGAAGACGGGATTGGGCAGACGCACTTCATCCCATCCGAGGTTGGCCATGACATTCTGTGACAGGTCGATCACCGACTGCCCCGTGACCACCGCCAGCGTGAAGGTCGAATCGACGAGCGGGCGCCCGAATGGCGTCCTTGCCGCGTACGCGTGGTCAAAATGGATCGGGTTGGTGTTCATCGACAGCAGCGTCGCCCACGTATTGTCAGCCGCCAGCACGGTCCGTCCGAGCGGATGCTCATAGATATCGCCGACCTCGAAATCCTCATAGACCCGGCCGGTCCAGCCTTCCTTCACTGCCATGCATCTCACTCCTTATTGGTCGGCATTGGTCGGCCGCGCCGACCTGCCCATCGACGCGACCGCGCGTTCTGCATCAGATCGTCCCGTCATCGCGCCATTCCGCGACGGTGGCTGCATCAAACCCCAGTTCGTGCAGAATAGCGTCTGTATCCGCCCCACGTGCCGGCACGGGACCCATCACCGGCGTCACCCCCTCGAGCGAGGCGGGCGGGAGGGTCGCTCGGATCGGGCCAACCGGGGTCTCCACCTCCCGCCACCGCTGCCGCGCGGCCAACTGAGGATGGTCAGCCAGTTGCTGTACCGTGCGTAGCCGCGCGTTCGCAATCCGAGCCGACTCAAGCCGCTCCACGATCTCTGGTGTCGTGATGCGACCGAACACCGTTTCGATCTCGGCGTCGAGCGCATCGCGATGCTGCACGCGCTCGGCATTCGATGCGAAGCGTGGGTCCACCGCCAACCCAGGCTGCTGAAGGACGCTGGCGCAGAAGGCCTCCCACTCGCGCTCGTTCTGAATGCCCAGGTACACCACCTCGCCGTCACCGCCCGCGAACGGGCCGTAGGGCGCGATGACCGCGTGTCTGGCCCCAGAACGTTGCGGCGGAGAGCCGCCATAGACACCGTAGTACAGCGGATAGCCCATCCACTCGCTCAGCGCCTCGAGCATCGAGATTTCGACGACGGTCCCCGCCCCGGTGCGATGGCGCATGAGCAGCGCGGTCAGGATACCCGAATAGGCATACATGCCGGCCGCAATGTCCGCCACGGAGATCCCTACCTTGACCTGTTCCTCGGGTGTGCCGGTGATCGACAGAAGCCCGGCTTCGGCTTGCACCAAGAGGTCATACGCTTTCCGGTCCCGATAGGGTCCCGACGAGCCGTACCCAGAGATGTCGCACATCACCAAGCGGGGGTGTGACTCGCGAAGTGCACTGGACCCCAGCCCGAGTCGTCCGGCGGCGCCGGGCGCCAGATTCTGCACAAAGACGTCAGCCCGATCGAGCAGACGCTGGAGCACGGTCGCGGCACCGGGTCGTTTGACATCGAGGGTCAGCGATTCCTTGCCGCGATTCAGCCACACGAAGTGCGAGGACTCCCCGCGCACGGTGGCGTCGTAGGCGCGCGCGAAATCGCCCACACCGGGACGCTCGATCTTGATGACCCGGGCCCCCAGGTCCGCCAGCTGCCGGGTCGCAAACGGGGCCGCCACCGCCTGCTCAACCGACAGAACGGTGATCCCCTCGAGTGGCTGCATCAGAACGAGCGAGGCATCCCCAGCACGTGCT
>SXOW01000289.1 GCA_005778315.1 Acidobacteriota bacterium | reverse complement strand
GCGGGTCGCCGTCGCCCGGGCGGTCGCGGGCCAACCCTCTATCCTGCTGGCGGACGAGCCCACGGGAAACCTGGACTCGAAGAATGGCGAGGCGGTCATGACCCTGCTCGAGCAGCTGCATGGAGAGGGCTCGACCATCTGCATGGTGACCCACGACCCACGCTACGCGCTCCACGCAGACCGCGAAATCCATCTGTTTGACGGAAAGATCGTGCACGACGGGAGCGGCGAGGACCGCGAGGGCAGACTTGAGAGCTAGCGCTGGGACTCGCGACGTTCGACGGTGGTGTAGTCCAGATACGTCCGGCCGTCGGCGACCGAAAGCACCGCCGTCAGCGTGTATGACCCGTCCGCGCTCCGGACGGTGACCTCTGTCATCTCCGCGCTGACCGGCTCCGCCCCTGCTTCATTTCGCAACGCGTCACGCAAGACACGTCCCTGCATCGTCGGCGGCACGTCCACCCCCAGCAGATGAAGAAATGTCGGCGCAAGATCGACGTTGCCCGTTGGTGTGGCAATGCGGACGCCGGCTTTGAGATCTGGACCAGTCGCGACCAACGCGATCTCGGCGTCGAGGCGGAACAGCGCCTCGACCGTCAGCGGGTGACCGATCCCGTGCGCATGCGCCGTCGTATCGGGATCACTCAGCCACAATACGGTCACGGCCGGGTCCACGGCGGGCAGCCCGACATCGAGGAGCGCATCGACGATCCGGCGGTTTCTCGCGTGATTCGGGGTATCCGCGTCGGGCACGGCGCCGAGGTGGTCCAGTGCCTCAGCGTAGAGTGTCTCCGGTCGTCCAAACTCGTAGTGCAGCGTGGCGCCCGCCGATCCCGTATGGTTCAGCAAATAGGCAGACCCACTGGACCCGGCACTCGCCACCAGAAGCCGCTGCCCGGCAGCAGCCTCCAGGACCTCCGGCAGTGTCGGCACCGTCAACAGCGGCAACCCAGCCGCTTCCACGCGCAACAGATTGTCACGGTCAGCGGTCGTGAAGAATCGGGCAGGGTCAACGGCTGGAACGAACACCGCGTTGCCCAAGAGCCCGTGGGCCTCCGGGTAGGCGCCGGTGGCTATCGACGACGCGTTGACCCGGGTCACGGTCGGAAAGACCGCGTGGTGCCTGGTCATCACGACACCACGCTGGCCCAGCGCCGAGAGCGCCGGCATGAGCTGCGGCGTCAGGTAGTCGGGCCGCAACCCATCCAGCACGATCAACATCTGGCGAGAGCGGGAGGGGTCCGCCCCGGTCCCGGGGCGTGGGCCGGCGCACCCGCCGGTCAGGGAGACCAGGAGCAGCAGGATCCCGGCGAGGCGGTGCTGCACGAATCGCATGATCGCGCGCTGCCGATCAGCGTGGCCAACGCGCGCTAACGCTTGACGAGACCGAGCACGAAACAGATGGCAATGGCGGCAAACGGCACGACCGCACCGGCGGTAAACAATAGCGTGGCTAGGGTACTAGGCTCTGGGCCCATGTCTGACTCCTCGGATCGGTATCAAGGTCCTGGACGACTGTCGGCAGGACGACAAACCTGCTGATTATAGGTGAACTGGAGGGCTAGCGGAACCGGGTCTCGGGAACCCTCGCGGACGGTGCGACACCCGTGCAGACCCGCGCTCGCCCTACTGCGATCCGAACGGGAACGCCGTGAGCCAGGCCCGGGCGTGGTCCAGATCCTCAGAACGGAGGGTGTCGGGATTGACCCCGCGTTCGGCCCCCAGATAGTAGCCCAGCAACTGAAAGGCGACCGCGGCCAGCGGTGGCATCAGCAGCTCTCCGATCGGTCCGGGGACCGCGATGACAAACGAGGCGTCGGGCGCGATCGCTTCGTCACCCTCGACGACGAGCGCCAAGCTTGGTGAGCGAGCCGCGCGAGCGGTGCGCACGACGTCATGCACCCGTTCGTACGCCTTGCCGGGGGGGGCGATGACGACGGTGCCCACCTTGTCAGACAGCACCGGAATGGCATTGTGCAGGTACCCGGCCGGCCGGTACGCCTTGCACAGCAGGCTACTTTCCTCCTCAATCTTCAGCGCACCCTCGCGGGCCGAAAACCAGTTCGGTCCGCCGCCTACCGTGAGCAGCGCCTCCTGGTCGTTGAGCGCATTCGCGATCTGCGACACGTTCAGATCCTCTTCGCGAAGGAACTGCGCGGCGGCGTCTGGGATCACACTGATGGCATCGCCCAGTTCGTCCGCTTCGTGGACACCGAGGGCGCCGGTCGCCGCGCCCACTTCGAGCGCCAACACGTACAACATCATCAGGCGCGTCGTCAGGACCGACACGGCCGGACCACATCGCTGCCCGGTCGGGAAACAGATGGTCTCGTCGCACAGAGACTCCAGCGCACTGCCGGACGTGTTGGTCAGCGCGACCGTCGCGAGACCCTGGGCGGATGCCTGTCGCGCCGCGTCGATCGTCTCGGCCGTCGACCCGGTGGCCGACTGCAACACGACCGCCGTTGGCTCGTGCCACTCTGACCAGTGATGCGTAAACTCCAAAGAATCGTGGCTCTCCGTGGTCCAACCGCTCCACTTTCGGCAGATGAACGAGCCGAACTGGGAACTGTGAAACGCGGACCCGCATCCGGTAAAGACCAGATGGCGAATCCCCTGGTCGATCAATCGGTGAGCCAGGGCGGCCAGCTCGGACCGCAAGTCCAGTACCTGCCGCATCAGGTCGGGCTGCATGCGAAGGTCTTCGATGAGCAGAAACGGATGTCCTTGTCTGATTTCCGAGGTCCGACGGATACGAGCCCAGAGCGGTACGCGGGCCAGCTCACTCTCGAGCCACGCCGGCATCGGATCAGCTTGGGACGGGCGGGCACCTTCTGGGTGGCTGTCGAGGAGTTCCTGGGCCCAGGGCGGCAATATCCGTGTCATGTCGTGGTGTCCTGTGGATGTGCGTCGGTCTTTGGTCGAGCAGCGGGTGATCTTACTCCGTCGAGCGTCGTCGCGCGCTCACCCGTCCTGCCCTCGCGACCACGAGCCACGAGCCGCTTGGCGGGACGGCATTCGGAGCGCGTTACAATTCAGACCGTCGCCCGTCTTCGCCACAGACTCCAAAATCCCGTGAGCGGCCCACCTCCGACATTCCCGACCCCCGGCGTGCTGGGCAGTCTGCCCCACTTCCGCCGTGACCCGGTGGGTCTCCTGATGTCGGGTTTCGAGTCGTGCGGCGACGTCGTCCGATTTCGACTGCTCAACCGATCGCTCTACCTCGTGGCGCATCCGCGCGATGCGCGCCGGGTGTTGCTGGATCAGGCGAGCACATACGACAAGGGTACCCGCGGTTTCCGCGTGCTGCGGGTGTTCCTTCGCAACGGCCTCCTCACGAGCGAGGGCCCGCAGTGGCTACGCCAACGACGGATCATCCAGCCGGCGTTTCACCGCGAGCGGATCGCCGGCTTCGCTGACACGATGGCCGCCGCGGCCGGGCACCTCGTCGACAGCTGGCTGGGTGCGTCCTCCGACACCGTGAACGTGTCCGCCGACATGATGCGGCTGACCCTCCGCATCGTGGGTGAAACGCTCCTCAGCACCGACGTGAGCCAAGAGGCCGATCGGGTGGGCCAAGCGCTGCACACCATGCTGCGGGGTGCGAACGAGGCGATCGGCCGGGTCGTCCCAGTGCCCGCGTGGTGGCCGACTCCGGCACACCGGAGGCAGCGGGCCGCGATGCGCACGCTCGACGACGTCATGCTCGACATCATCAGCACTCGACGGGCGGCGTCCGAGACCTCGGGGGCCATGGGCGCACGCAAGGACCACGACTTGCTGTCGATGCTCATGGCCGCGCGTGATGAAGAGACCGGCGAGGGAATGAGCGACGCACAACTGCGCGACGAGGCGATGACGATCTTTCTGGCCGGCCACGAGACGACGGCCGTTGCGCTGGGATGGACCTGGCACCTGCTGGGCGCGCATCCGGTGGTCCGCCAACGGCTCGAACAGGTCGTTGACGACGCGCTGGGTGGACGGCCGCCGACCATGTCGGATCTGCCACGCCTGGGCTATGTCGAGCAGGTCGTCAAGGAGTCGATGCGGCTCTACCCGCCGGCCTGGGTGGTGTCTCGTCGCCCGAAGATTGACGACGTGGTCGGCGGGTTCCGGATCCCGGCTGGGGCCATTGTCCTGACGAGTCCGTACGTGACCCACCGGCACCCGGACTTCTGGCCGGACCCGACGCAGTTCGATCCAGGTCGGTTCGACCCGGCCAACGCCGATGACCGCCCGGCGTTCGCCTATTTTCCGTTCGGGGGCGGGCCACGTCAGTGCATTGGCAACACCTTCGCGATGATGGAACTGGTCCTCGTCGTGGCCACCATCGCGCAGCGATGTCGGCTGGACGCGACGGCTGCCGAAGAGATCGGTCAGGACCCGGCCATCACCCTCCGGCCAGCGGCCCCAATTACGATGCGCGTGCGTCGGCGAGCCGTTGTCCCCGTCTGAAATACACAGGCATGTTCAGTCTCGCGCACACGTCGAAGAAGGTTGGACGTGGGCCGTTCCAGCGGAGGACGTCGACCGACCGGAATAGTGGCGGCTGCGTGCGCAGGCTGGCCAGGTCGCGAAAGCGGGCGGCCAGGTCTCGGTGCGCGGCCAGCTCGGTCGCCAGTCGAGCCGCGCCCCTGACCGACACATCCCAGGCCCGCGGATCGTCGGGAATGGCCTCAAGGTGCTCATACCTGGCGAGGACGGCCGCGGCGGACTTCGCCCCCCAACCTCGAAGACCCGGGAAACCGTCTGCGGTATCGCCGACCAGCGCCAGATAGTCTGGGATCGACGCCGGGGACACCCCGAACTTCGCCCGCACGGCATCGGCATCGCGAACCAGACCGGCTCGCCGGTCGAACTGGACCACGCGCCGGCCGACGACGCACTGGGCGAGGTCTTTGTCCGGTGTACAGATGAACACCTGCTCGACGCGGGGATCGGCGCTAGATGTTGCGGCAGCCGAGGCGAGCCCATCATCGGCCTCGAGTTCCGTCATCGGCCACACACAGACACCGAGCGCGGCCAGCGCCTCTTCGAGCACCGGGAACTGGGCGAACAACGCCGGCTCGATACCCTCCCCGGTCTTGTAGCCGGGCCACAACTGGTTGCGAAAGGACTCAATGACATGGTCGGTCGCCACCCCTATGTGCGTGACATCCTCTTCAAGCATGCCCAACACCGACCCGATCACACCCCGTACGGCTCCTACCTCCCGCCCGTCGGCATCCGTGGCTGACGGCACCGCGTAGAAATGGCGGAACAGCTCATACGTCCCGTCGATCAGAAAGACGTTCATTGCAGCGGGTCGACGAGGGCGAGCTCGAGGCGGCGCAGCGACACGCCGAGTGAACGCTGGTCGTCGCTCTGCCCGAGCGCGGCGGGAGTGACGGCCGACGAGACGCGCAGACCCAATCGATTCATCCCCAGCGTCCAGCGGTCGGCTGGCACCAGCCACTGATACGCACGACTCCCAAGGCTCATGGGCAGGGCGGTGAGCTCCTCACCATTGACGAGCAGCGTGAGTGTCACGTCATCACCGCCCAGGTCGGCCGCGATGGAGGAGGCCTCGATCTCGACACTGATCTGTCCACGACGGGCGATCTGGAGCAACAGCCCGCCCTCCGGCCCGTCGGACCATCGAAACGCGCCACGGCCGGCGCCCTCCAGGTCATGCCACCCCCAGCCGATCGTGTCCAGTCGCGCCAACTGCACCGTCGAGACGGTCGGCCCGCCGCTGGTGAAGTGTGGCTCACCGCTGACCGTGCCGCACAGTTCCAGCCCCGCCTGACCTGGCTCGACTGATTCATAGCGTGCGTAGGCCTGGGCCGGCGCCTCTCCCAACTCGATCGCGAGCGCTCCAGGACGAGCGACGTGGACCCGCTGGACCACGGCCCCGGTCAGCCAATCCACGCCCTGGGGTGGTCGGTCGCGACCGAGCTGACGTTGCAGCGCGGCCCGTTCTTCGGCCGACGCGAGGCGGTAGCGCGTGCCGGCGTCGGCATGCCCGTCGGCAGCCTCCGATACGTCGGGCCACACCAACACCGGCTGCTCGCGACGGGTCGTCACGTACAGG
>SXOW01000288.1 GCA_005778315.1 Acidobacteriota bacterium | reverse complement strand
TCCCTACACCAATTCAAGTGCCCGCAGGAGCGCGGACGCCTTGTCCGCGGTCTCTTTGTATTCGGCGGCGGGGTTCGAGTCCGCCACGATACCGGCGCCGGCCTGCACCTGTGCGCGCCCGTCCCGCATCGTGATCGTGCGAATGGTGATGCAGCAATCGAGATTCCCGGCAAAGTCCAGGTAGCCGATCGCGCCCGCGTAGATGCCGCGCCGCGCTGGCTCCAGGTCGCAGATGATTTCCATCGCGCGAATCTTGGGCGCGCCAGACACCGTGCCCGCCGGAAAACAGGCGGCCAGCGCGTCCAGACGATCGACGTCGTCTCGCAGACGTCCCTTCACTCGCGATACCAGATGCATGACATGGGAATAGCGTTCGAGCCCCATGAACTGCGCCACCTTGACCGAACCGTACTCACAGACCCGGCCGAGATCGTTGCGACCGAGATCCACCAGCATCGTATGCTCGGCTCGCTCCTTCTCGTCCTGTGCCAACTCCTCCGCCAGGCGCTGATCTTCGGCGTCGTCGGTACCACGAGGACGCGTGCCCGCGATGGGGTGCGTCACCACATCACGTCCCTCGACCCGGACCAACATCTCGGGTGACGACCCGATGATGGACAGCGCCCCCATCCGAATGAAATACATGTACGGCGACGGGTTCACGTGGCGCAGCGCTCGGTACACTGTGAACGGGTCCGCGCTGACCGTGGTCTCGAACCGTCTCGACAGCACGACCTGATAGATGTCGCCCGCGGTGATGTGGTCCTTGGCGGTCAGGACGGCGCGCTCGAACACCACCCGGGAGGATTTCGAGCGCACGTCCTTCTCCGTGGGGGGCGCGTCTGATGGTGCAGACAACGCCCGGTCCAGCTCCTGCTCCAGGAAGTGGATCTTGGCGCAGGCCAGCTCGTATGCCCTCCCGAGATCCGCGTTGGGATCGACCCGGGCGTTCGCGATTACCAAAATCCGGTGTTTGACGTGGTCGAACGCCATGATCGTGTCAAACAGCATGAAGCCGGCGTCGTCTTCACCGGACGCAGGCACATCGCGCGACCTCCAGACACCTTCGAGCGACGGCTCGAACCAGCTGGCGGCGTCGTACCCGAGAAAACCGACCGCCCCGCCAGTAAATCGTGGCAGTCCCGGCACCTTCGGCGCCTGGTAGTCGCCCATCACGGCACGCAGGCGATCGAGAAACGGCCCCGCCTCGTTCCGGCTCTCACCGTTCTCTTCAACCACGGTGACGCCGTCGCGTGAGCGGAGCACGAGAAAGGGGTCTTTGCCCAGAAAAGAATAGCGACCGACGTGTTCCCCGCCTTCGACACTCTCCAGCAGGAAGGCGTGATCCGCGTTCTCAGCCACCTTGAGAAACGCGGACAGTGGGGTGAGCAGGTCCGCGCGTATCTCTTTGCAGACGGGCACGAAGGTGCCACGCGACGCCAGCTCCTGAAACGTCTCAAATGAGGTGTGGCTCATGCCTCGTACTCCTCCCCCTGTGCACCGAGGGCTGCCAACGCGGCGGTCATGAACAGATCCGACGATGGCCGCGTGCCGAACCACCATTCGAACTGTCGCACGGCCTGGGCCACCAGCATGTCCAGGCCGCCAATGGTGCGACACCCGGCGGCGGCGGCGTCCTGCAGCAATCTCGTACGCCTGGGGTTGTAGACCAGGTCGTAGACGGTGCGGCCGCCGACCAGCAACGCCCCGGGGACCGGGCTGTCGGCAATCCGGGGCGCCGTCCCCGTCGGCGTCGTGTTCACCAGCAGATCCCACGAGCCGGCCGGCGGAGGAAACGCCCCGACTCGAGCGCCTCGAAGCGCCGCCACCGGCGCCGCTTGCTCTGTTCGTCGCGCACAGACAGTGACCTCAGCGCCCTGGTCGGCCAGTCCCACCGCGACGGCCCGCGCCGACCCGCCAGCGCCGACGACCGTCGCCCGCTGTCCGGCCACGCCGCCAGCGGCGAGGAGCGGGGCCAGAAACCCTGGTACGTCGGTATTGCGCCCACTCCAGCCGTCTGGGTCTCGACGAAGCGTATTGACCGCGCCCACCTGCCGGCCGAGTTGGTCGACCTCAGTCAGGTGACTCAATATCGCCTCCTTGAACGGGGCGGTCACGCTGACCCCCGCCACGTCGAGCGCGGTCAGCAGTGCCATCAGGTCGTCGGCATCAGTGGCTTCAAACGGGACGTAGACGGCGTCGATGTCAGCCGCGTCCAACCCGGCATTGTGCATGGGGGGGGACAACGAGTGTCCGATCGGACGTCCGGCCACGCCGTAGACCGCCGCCGATGCCGACGTGGTTCGGAAGCGATACCGTCGCACCATGTCCGTCAGGCTGACCTGGCCCGGCGCAACACCGTCACCGGCGTAGGTCCAGCGTGAGCCGAAACGCGCGGGCAGGACTCGCGTCGGGACGCCGATCGGCCCCATGCCCACAAGGACGGTGGCAGCGCCACCCTGGCTTCGTCCGAGATCGAGCAAGCGGACGACGTCGCGCGCCGAACGGCTGAACACCGCCACCTTGACGACGGCCGCGCCGGTGGCCCGCATCGCCTCGCAGCGCGCCTCGAGATCTGCCGGCGTCTCGTCGAAATCGTGCGACGAGAGGACGATGTTCTGACCGTCCCGGTCGGCGACCAGCGACCCGAAGTCGGCGCCCCATTCCAGATCGACCCACTCGGCACCAAGCGCCAACGCCCGCGTCAGAATCCGCCGCCGTTCTTCCTCCGAGCCAGAGAACGCGCCACCCTCCCACTGTGGACGACATGTCACCAGCACCGGGGTGCGACGTCCGGAGAGCGCACCTTCCAGGTCAAGGTCGCGCACTGAGTCCAGCCGCAACTCCACTAGGTCCGCTTCGAGACCCGCCGCATCGCGGGCCACCCGCAGCTCGGCCGTGGTGTCGGCGGTCACGGTGGCACACAATTGAGCGGTGGTCATGTCACGCGGTATACACAAAAAAAGCCTCTCCAGCTGGTGGGCTGGAGAGGCTCGTCCTTGCTGTCTGCGCTGTCTGCGTCGGGTCGCGTTCAGGCCGGCAGGTCCGCCTCTCCAGTGCGGTGAGATCCGTCGTACCACCAGGACGACGCGTCTGCGCCCGGTCTGACCGCCACTGAAATTGCTCGACTCGTTGCCACAGTAAGCCTGATGATCGTCTGCTCCGAGAGCAAGCCTCGATGCTAACAAAGCGCCTCTCCGCTGTCAATTCCGTGCAGACGCCAGACCGGCTTTTCCCTTGACCGATAGGCATTTCCCTCGATAATGGGGCTGTGATGGGTGTCGCTGCCGCGCGCCGATCAACCGTCCTATGCCCCTTCGACATCCCGTTCTCCTGACACTGGCGGTGCTCTTCGGCGCTGCGCTCGCCGTGTTGCCGGCCGCCACAGAAACGATGCCGGTTGACGAAGTGCGCGCGGGGATGCGGGGGACGGGCGTGACGGTCTTCCAGGGCATGGAGCGAAGCGAGTTCACGGCTGAGATTATTGGGGTGCTCGAGAACTCGGTCGGTGTCCGTCGGAATCTCATCCTGGCCCGTCTCGAAGGCGGTCCGTTGGCCGTGAGTGGGGTCATCCAGGGGATGAGCGGTAGCCCGGTCTACGTGGACGGGCGTCTGATCGGTGCGGTGTCGTACTCGATGGGCTCGTTTCCCAAAGACACCATCGCCGGCATCACCCCGATTGAGGAAATGCTCAGCGATGACACGGGACCGGCGACCAGGCTCCAGCCGGTCGCGACGACACTGTCGCTTCCGTTGGCCACCGACGCCTTGACCACCTTGCTGCCGGATCGCCTCGCACGGCCCGGTCCCTTCGCGTCTCGAGCGGATGATGTGACCGCCACCGGTCTCTCCCCCGCTGATGGCGCTGCGCTCGGCGTGCAACTGCGCCCGATTGCGACACCGATCGCGATGAGTGGTTTTCACGCCGATGCGGTGGCCCACATGTCGCCGCTCTTTCGGTCCGCGGGCATGGTGCCGGTGGTTGCGGGTGCGCTGACGGCCCAGACCTTGCCAGACGGCCCGCTGCAGGCCGGGGACGCCATCGGGGTGAGCCTGGTGCGCGGTGACCTGTCGATGGCTGGTACCGGCACGGTGACCCTGGTCGACGAGGGCCGCGTGTATGCCTTCGGGCACCCGTTCTACAACCTTGGCGGCGCCGCGTTCCCGATGACTCGGGCGTTCATCCACGGAGTGTTGCCCAGCCAGTCCATCTCGTCGAAAATCTCCGCCGTCGGCGATGTGCTGGGCACCATCGACCAGGACCGGGCCACCGGAATCAGTGGCCGTCACGGGCCTGGGCCCCGCATGGTGCCGCTGCATGTGACGTTGGATTCGCCTGACCGTGGTAAACGGGACACGTTCGATCTCGAGGTGGTCGCTGACGATTTCTTTACGCCACTGCTCACCTACAACGCGATGCTCAACACGTTGTTCACGCACAGTCGTCAGATTGGCGCGTCAACCTACGTGGTGAGCGGAGAAGCCCGGCTGGTGGGTCAGCCGGCGGTTCAATTCGAAGAGATCTTCAGTGGTGACAACGCGACCATCCTCGCCGCGCTCTATGTCGCGGGCCCGCTAACGGCGCTGATCAACAACGGCTTCGAGACGGTGACGGTCGATGGCATCGACATGTCCATCACCGCCCACGACGACGTACGCCTCGCCACGCTCGACCGGGTGTGGATTGACGACCCCCGACCGCGCGCCGGTCGCGCCATCCCGGTACGGATCGCGGCACAGACGCGCCGGGGGGAAGAGATCGCCCGGACCGTGATGGTGGACCTACCAGCCAGCGCTCGCGGCCAGTGGCAGGTGCTGGTGGCCGACGGCACCACGCTGGCGCAACAGGAACGCCAGGAGTCCGGCCGGGACCTGCAGGCCGGCGACCTGGGTCAGCTGATCGAGGCCATGAACGGGGCGCGCCGGAACAACCGACTCTACGTCCAGCTTCGCCGAGCGGACGCGGGAGCGGTCATGAACGGCCGACGCATGGCCTCACTGCCACCGTCCGTGCTCGACGTCCTGGGGGCCGACCGCAGCGGACGGGGCTTCACGCCGCTACGAACTGCCGTCATGGGGGAGTGGAGCGTGCCGCTGGACCACGTGGTGTCAGGCTCCCGCGTGGTGACCCTCGACCTGGACAGGCCCTGACGCTGGACACGCCAACGGATGATCGCTTCTCGCCGCTTCACCGCCTGTATACCCAGATGGAAGGCGTCTCGCCGGTTTCGCGTGCCGCGCGTGGCATCCCCGGGATGGATCGTGGCCGTCGGTCTCGCACTCGTCATGTCGAGTGGGGCCGCTCCGACGTTTTGGCAAGTGTCTACCCAGGCCGAGTTTCTCCGCGGCGAGGTGGATGCCGTGTCGGTGGACGCCGACGGTCGGCTGAGCCTTGGACCCGCCACCGACACGTTTTTTGACACGAGCGCCCCCGTCCTCTGGTCTCTCGCCCGTGCCACCGACGACGCTCTGTGGGTGGGTAGCGGCAATGACGGGCGGGTGTACCGGGTTGAGCCGAGCGGTCTCGGCGAGCTCGTCTTCGATGCCGACGCGCCCGACGTCTACGCGCTGGCGCCTGCTCCGAACGGGGATATCTTCGCCGCGACATCGCCAGACGGCGTGGTGTATCGGATTACCGCAGATGGTGGCGCGACCCCCGTATTCGAGCCGGACGAGACGTATGTCTGGGCGCTGGCTCTCGCCCCGGACGGTGCGCTCCTGGTCGCGACCGGCTCGCCGGCGCGCATCTACCGGGTCACGCCGGGGACCACCGAGTCGACGCTGGTGTACGAGAGCGACGCGACACACGTCTTGTCGCTTGCAGTTGAGCCGAGCGGCACCATCCTCGCTGGCACGGAATCGCCGGGGCAGGTGCTGCGCATCGAGCCGGCCGGTCGAGCCTTCGTGCTATTGGACTCGCCCCACGACGAGATTCGCTCGCTCCGCATGCAACCGGACGGCGGCATCCTGGTGGTGGCCGTGACCGGCGGGGCCACGCCGGCCGCCTCGTCTTCTGCGCCCAGCGTCGGAACCACGACGACCAGCACACCGACCGCTTCCGTGTCGGTCACAACGACCGTGTCAGCGGTGGTCGCCGCCACTGGTGGGTCGCCGACGACGTCCAGTGCGAGCCCGACATCCAGCGCTGGAGGCACAGGCGCGGTGTATCGCATCGCGCCAGACGGGCTGTGGGATGAACTCTGGAGTTCGTCGACCGAGACGCCCTACGATGCGGTGTTCGATGGGGATGGCGGGCTCACCGTGGGCACCGGCCCGGACGGCAGACTGTATCGCGTGACAACCGAGCCACCGAGCACGGTGTTGCTGGGGCGAGCGCCGGCCAAGCAGATCACGCGATTTCTGAGGTATGACGACGGTGCCATCCGGTATGCGACCGCGAATCCGGGCAAGGTTGTTCGGTTGACCGCGGCCGTGGCCGAGCGCGGCACCTATCTCTCAGAGGTGCGTGACGCGGAGACGGTTGCGACCTGGGGCACCCTGAGCTGGCGTGGAGCCACGCCCGGCGGGAGCCGCATTGAAATCTCCACGCGGTCTGGCAATACCGAGGTGCCGAACGCGACCTGGAGCGAATGGTCGGCGCCGTCAGAGGACCCGACCGGCACCGCCATCGCCAGTCCGAATGCGCGCTACCTGCAATGGCGCGCCGCGCTGATCGCGGGCGACGCAGCGCCGTCGCTGACATCGGTGTCCGCCGCGTACCTGCCGCGCAATCTGAGGCCCGTGGTCACCTCACTCACGGTGCATCCCCCCGGCACCGTGTTTCAACAGCCTTTTGCCAGCGGCGACCCGCCGGTAGCCGGTCTGCAGGTCGACGAGACGCGGACTGCCGCGGACGCGGCCCAGGGCCTCGGTCGTCAAGGCTATCGCAAAGGCATCCAGACGTTCGTCTGGCAAGCTTCAGACGGGAACGCCGACACCCTGGAATACGCACTCTCCTACCGGCGGGAGGGCGAGAGCGCGTGGCACCTGCTGCAGTCCGGTATGGACGCGACCGTGTTTGCCTGGAATACCGCGCTGGCGCCTGACGGCGCCTACCGGGTCAAGGTGTCCGCCAGTGACGCGTCCGCCAACGCACCCGCCATGACATTGGTCGGCGAGCACGAGAGCCAGGTGTTCGAGATCGACAACACCGCGCCGCGGATCGAGCTGGGCCCACCGCGTGGCGCCGATGGGGCCCAGCGCCTCTCGTTCACGGTTCGAGACGATCGATCGCCGATCCAGCGGGTGGAAATCTGGGACGGCGGTGTCGCGTGGCGGGTGGTGTACCCAAACGACGGGATTCCTGACGGTCGAGTCGAAACGTTCGACGTCCCTCTCGCCAGCATCTCTGATGACGCGGGGGTGTTGCTCGTTCGAGCGATCGACGCGCTCGCAAACAGCGTCACGGTCTCCGTGCCATAGGCCCTCCCCTACTCGATGAAGCGCCTGGCCCTTGCTCTGCTCCTCGTTGCCAGCATGGCGGGCGTCTTCTTCTATGTCGGGATGATCAGAACATCGGAGTACCACCGGCTGGTCGAGGCCGGCGATGCCGCGCTCGCACAACACGATCCCTTTCGGGCGATCGAAGCCTTCAGCGGCGCTATCGCGCTACGGAGGGACGCCATGCTGGCCCACCTCAAGCGTGGCGAAACCTACTATGAACGCGGCGAGCTGGCGGCAGCGCTCCGGGATCTCACGCAAGCCCATGTTCTGGCCCCGGGCGCAGCGCGCCCACTCGAGGCGCTAGGCGACGTCTCTCGGGAGTTGGGCCGTCACGACGACGCGGTCCAGCATTACGCCGCCTATCTCGCCCTTGATGAGGACACGCCGCGCGTGCTGTACAAGCTCGCGCTGTCGCATCACCATGCCGGACGCGGGGCCCGCGTCATTCCCCTGTTGCGCCAGGCGATCGAGCTCTCCCCCAACATGGCTGAGGCCCAGTATCTCCTCGGGCTGGCGCTCCGGGGACAGGACCGCCAGGAAGAGGCCATCGACGCGCTGCGGCAGGCCGTGGCGCTGTCGCCAGGTTTCACCACGGCGCGGGAAGCCCTGGGGGCCG